>CAZUDC010000051.1:0-9052 GCA_964619105.1 uncultured Ruminococcus sp. | reverse complement strand
AACCATGGCAGAAGGAAAGAAACATACGGTTCTGGTGGTGGGTGCCCATGTGGGCGATGCAGAGCTTACCGCCGGTGCCCTGCTGGCAGCCTGTGCCCTGGAAGGGGGCAGAGCCGTGACCCTGGCGCTGACGGCCGGGGAGAAGGGGGCACCTCCGGGAATGGATGTGGCTGAATACCGGCGCAGTAAAATTTGGGAGGCAGAGGCCTTCGCCGGAGAAATCGGCGGGGAGGCCATGGTGCTGCCCTACCGGGATGGAGAGGTTCCCGACAATGAGGAGATTCGTTTTGCGGTGTGCGATATCATTCGCTCCGTGAAACCGGATATTCTGGTGACCCATCACGAAAAAAGCATGCATAAGGACCATGCCGCCTGCCACAGAATTGTGGTGGATGCCTGGTTTTATGCCGCCATCGCCGGTTTCCAGCGGCAGGAGCCCCGGCATTTTGCCCCGCATTTGTATTTTGCGGAAAACTGGGAGGATGCCCAGGATTTTGCTCCCTTTGTGTACTTGGATGTGACCAAGGGCTTTTCTCTGTGGGAAAAGGCCATTGACCACCACTGGTTCGCAGTGCACAGCACGTCCTTCCCCTACAAAGAATACTATTCCCATTTAAAGCGCCTGCGGGGAATCCAGAGCCGCACAGGCTACTGTGAGTGCTTCATGATTCCGGCAGAGCAGCAGAAACTGGTCAAGACACTGGAGGATTTATGATATGGTGGAACTGAAAAAAATCGCCACTGAGCAGAGAAACCCCAATACCATGAACATTGACACCCTGTCTACCCTGGACATGGTGAAGCTTATCAACCAGGAGGATCACCATGTGGCGGAAGCCGTGGGCCAGGTGGTGGAGCAGATTGCCCAGGCGGTGGATGTTATCGCCCAGCATCTGCACCAGGGCGGCCGGCTGATTTATTGCGGCGCCGGTACCAGTGGCCGTCTGGGCATCCTGGATGCCGTAGAGTGTCCCCCTACCTATTCCACAGAGCCAGAGATGGTTCAGGCCCTGATGGCCGGTGGCTATCCCGCCATTTTCAAGGCCGTGGAAGGGGCAGAGGACAGCAAGGAGCTGGGCGTGGCAGATATGCAGGGCACCGCCTTCTCCCGGAAGGACGTACTGGTGGGCATTGCGGCCTCCGGCCGTACCCCCTATGTGTTGGGCTGCATGGAATATGCCAAGACCCTGGGTGCTCCCACCATTTCCGTCACCTGCTGCCCCGGCAGTGAGCTGGACCGGTTTGCCGATATCGGAATTGCCCCGGCCCCTGGCCCGGAGGTGGTCACCGGCTCTACCCGCATGAAATCCGGAACAGCCCAGAAAATGGTGCTCAATATGCTCTCCACCGGCGCAATGATCAAGCTGGGCAAGGTTTATGGAAACCTGATGGTGGATGTGAAGCCCTCCAATGAAAAGCTGGTCCGCCGGTGTATCACCATCGTCTGCACGGCTACAGATTGCGACGAGGAAACCGCTGTCCAGGCCCTGGAAGCCTGCCAGTACCGGCCCAAGGTGGCCATTATTATGGTGCTGTGTCATGTGGATGCCCAGGGTGCTCAGAAAATGCTGGAAGCTGCCGATGGCCGTGTGGCCAAGGTACTGGAGGGCTGATGTATGGCACTGCTGCATTGTGAAATTGCCTCTAAGGCATTGGAAATGGCGACCCAGCTGCGGGTGATTCTGCCGGAGGAGGGGGCGCTGAGCCAGGCCAAGGTGCTGTATCTGCTCCACGGGCTGACGGATAACTGTACCGGCTGGACTCGCTACACATCCATCGAGCGCTACGCCCGGGAGCGGGGGATTGCGGTGGTCATGCCGGAGGTCCAGCGCAGTTGGTACTGCGACATGGAAAACGGCCTGGATTATTTTCGCTATGTTTCCCAGGAACTGCCCCAAATCTGCCACCGGCTGTTCGGGTTGAGCCTGGAGCGGGAGAAGACATACATTGCAGGTCTTTCCATGGGTGGCTTCGGCGCGCTGAAAACCGCGTTGACCTACCCGGAGCGGTATGCCGGTGTGGGCAGCTTTTCCGGCGCTGTGGATTTGGATGCCATTTTGAAGTACAGCCAGACCAGTGTTCTGCGCAGCCGGGAGGCCATTGCCATTTTCGGGCCGGACCAGGTGGTCGGCCCGGAAAATGACCTGAAGCAGCTGGCTGCCCAGGCCAAGGTCCTGCCGGAAATTTACATGTCCTGTGGCGAGCAGGATATGCTGTATGGCGTGAACAATGACCTCCACCAGCGGCTGGAGGAATTGCACATCCCCCACCGCTATGACCATCACCCCGGGGACCACACCTGGGATTTTTGGGACCAGTCCGTTCGGGACTGCATGGCTTATTTACAGCTCTAAAATAATCCGGGAGCGCCAACGGCGCTCCCGGAAGATGTATTAGAAGTTGATGCGGCCCATGACCACCGGGTGACTGGCACCGGTGGCGGCGGGGGCGTTGTTGGGGCTGGCAAACAGGGCCTCGTTTGCCAGAATGGCAAAGGCTACAGCCTCCTTGGCGTCGCTGTCCAGCCCCAGGTCCTCCTGAATCTGCACCCTGCATTGGGGAAGTGCCTGATGCAAAAAGGCAAGCAGGGTGGGATTGCGACTTCCACCGCCGCCCACCACCAACCGGTCAGGCATCCTGGGCGCAAAGCGTTCCAGGCTTAGGGCGATGGAGCGGGCGGTAAAGGCGGTAGCGGTGGTGAGCACGTCCACCAGGGGATAATCCCCGAAGGACAACAGCTTCTCCACATACGCCTCGCCGTAATATTCCCGCCCCGTGGTTTTGGGGGGCTGCTTGGCAAGATAAGGGTCAGACAGCATCCATTCCAAAAGTGCCGGAATGACCCGACCGGAGGTGGCCAGGCGGCCGCCGTCATCGTAGGACTGCTTTCCCCCGGTAAGCCGGGTGACCAGGGCATCCATGACCATGTTTCCCGGCCCGGTGTCAAAGGCAGTGACCTGGGACAGGTCGCAGCCGGCGGGGAGCAGGGTGATATTGCCGATGCCCCCGATGTTTTGCAGTGCTACATCTTCCGTCTGGCTGCGGTACAGCAGGAATTCCGTGTAGGGAACCAACGGGGCACCCAAACCGCCGGCGGCCATATCCCGGATGCGGAAATCGCTGACCACCGGGCAGCAGAATTCCTCCGCCAGGAAGGAAGGGTCTCCAATCTGCAGGGTGCCCCGATGGGTCTGCCCCAGATAGGGGGTGTCTTCGGGAATGTGCCACACAGTCTGGCCGTGGCAACCGATGAGGTCAATGTGCCGGGTGCCGGTTTGGGCCAGCAGGCAGCGAACCGCCTGGGCGTAGAGCTTTCCTAAATGGGTGCTCAGCAGGCACAGCTCCCGGCTGCCCCCGAAGCTGCCACTGGCCACATCCAGAATCCGCTGTCGGGTGGCGGAATCGAAGGGCAGAAAGAAAAAGCCCAGCTGCTGCACCTGGGTTTGCAGGCCGTAGCCGGTGATCTGGGTCAGGACGGCATCAATGCCATCGGCGGAGGTGCCGCTCATCAGGCCTACCACCAGACGGGAGAGCTTGTGGCATATGGTAATCAAGGGATGTTCCATTTTTCTGGCTCCTTTGCGTTTTGTTCAGTGTATCCGGTTTTTTAGCCGTTGTCAAGGAGGAGATTCCTATGGTTTTATGGGGTGCTGACCGTGTATCGGCGTATTCCGATTATTTTGTGGGCCGGGTGGCCCTGCTGACCGGCCCTTCCGGCCGAACCCGGGATAACCGCTCTACCATTGCGGTGCTTCAGGATTGCTGCGATTTGCGGTTACTGCTGGCCCCGGAGCATGGTGTCCGGGGGGATAAGGCTGCCGGGGCGCTGTTTGAAAATGAGGTGGACCAGGAAAGCGGTCTGCCGGTGATGAGCCTTTACACCAAGCAGACCAAGCGGCTACGGCCGGAGCTGTTGGAGCAGTTTGACACCCTGGTCTACGACATCGCAGACGTGGGTTGCCGGTATTATACCTTCATTTCCACCCTGCGCTACTGCATCGAGGACTGCGCCGCCGCGGGAAAGCGGCTGGTGGTGCTGGACCGTCCCAACCCCCTGGGAGACCGGGTGGAGGGCGGTCTGCTTCAGGATACCTGCACCAGCTTTGTAGGCAGCTATCCCATTCCCGTGTGCTACGGCCTGACCTGCGGCGAGCTGGCTGGGATGATGGATGAGGAGCTGAAGGTGGGGTGCGATTTGAAGGTGGTTCCCTGCCAGGGACTGACCCGGGAGATGACCTATCCGGACTGGCAGCACTACTGGATTATGCCCAGCCTGAATATTCCCCGGTTTGAAGCCGTAGCTCTGTACCCCGGCACCTGCCTGCTGGAGGGTACGAACCTGTCGGAGGGCCGGGGTACGGCAGATCCCTTCGCTATTCTGGGTGCCCCCTTTATCCAAGCGGAGGATTTGGCAGTGGCCTTCAATGCGATGGCGCTGCCTGGTGTGGTGGCGACCCCCATCTATTTCACCCCCACCACCTCCAAGCACCAGGGGGTGCTCTGCGGCGGCATCCACCTGCATGTTACAGATAGCCGGGCTTTGCGCCCTGTGGAGTTGGGGGTGCGGCTGTTGGAGCTGATTCGTAATCGCTATCCCCAGGACTTTCAGTTCTTGCCGCCGTTCCGGGAGGGGGGGAAGCCCTTTATCTCCCTGCTGGCAGGACACCGGGACTTTGAAGACCCCCATTGGCAGGCGGAGCCCATTCTGGCCCGCTACCGCCGGGAAAGCGAGGCCTTTCTCAGCCGGAAGGCACGCTTTGAAATCTACCCCAAGGAGGGAATCTAAGTGGAGTTGACCGTTAAGCAGATGCTGGGTCAGAAGCTGATTTTTGGCTTTCACGGCACCCAGCTCAGCCAGGAGTTTATCCAGCTGGTAAAGGAATATAAAATCGGCAATGTGATTCTGTTTCTGCGCAATGTGGAAAGCGCCCAGCAGCTGCGGCGGCTGTGCGCCCAGATTCAGCAGCTGATTCGCCGGGAGACGGGCTATCCCGCATTCATCGTCATCGACCAGGAGGGAGGCATGGTTTCCCGGCTTCCCAAGGATGCTGCCAATGTGCCTGGCGCTATGGCCATCGGTGCCACCGGTGACCCGGAAAATGCCGACCTGGCCTCCCAAATCACCATCCGCCAGCTGCGGGGCCTGGGGCCCAACTTTAACATGGCCCCGGTGCTGGATGTAAACAGCAATCCCCGGAACCCAGTTATCGGAGTGCGCAGCTTCGGCGACCGGTCGGAGATGGTGGCGCAATTTGGTGCGGCCTCTGCACGGCCATACAGCGGCAGTGGGGTGCTGTGCTGCGGCAAGCATTTTCCCGGCCACGGCGACACGGCAGTGGACAGCCATTTGGGACTTCCCCGGGTGGAAAAAACCGTGGAGGAGCTGGAAGCGCTGGAACTGATTCCTTTCCGCCGCTGTGTGCAGGAGCAGATTCCCGCCATGATGATCAGCCATGTGATGTTCCCCAACATCGAGCCGGAGCAGGTGCCCTGTACCATGTCCCGCAGAATCATCACCGGGCTGCTAAAGGAAAAGCTGGGCTACCAGGGCCTGATTCTCACGGACTGTATGGAAATGCTGGCTATCCAGGATCACTACGGAACCCCTCAGGGCACCGTGGCGGCCATCAAGGCCGGTGTAGACCTGGCGGAGATTTCCAGCACGCTGGCCCTGGAACGGGCGGCTGCCCAGGCCGTTAACGAGGCGGCAGAGCGGGGAGAGCTGGATTTGGAAGAAATCCGGGCCTCCGTAGCCAAGATCCTGGAATACAAGAAGCAAATTGACTGGGAGCCGGATTCTGCCCTTTCCAACCGGCAGGAGGACCGGCTGGCAGCCCAGACCCTGGCCCGAAAGGCCATTACCTGCTGCCATGGCGTGCCCTTCCAGGCGGATGCAAACACCTTCTTCTGCGGCTGCGCTGACTACCGGGTCTCCGGGGTGGGTAATGACCAGGGGGAGGGGGACACCTTCCCGGCCTATATGGGAAGCGCCTTTGGCGGCGGCGTCCGGCTAACGGACAAAGACCCCCAGGAAGCCGAAATCGGAGAAGTGACAGCCCAGGCAGTGGGCTGGGAGAAAATCATCCTCGCCACCTGCAATGGCCATCTGTTCCCGGGACAGCTGGCCCTGGCCAGGGCATTGGCCGCAACAGGAAAGCCCATGATGGTGGTGGCACTGCGCAACCCCTATGATATTCCGTTGCTCCCCGACTGCGCCTGCAAGATTGCCGCCTATGACTATAGCCGGGATGCCCTGCGCGCTCTGGCAGAGGTGTTCCGGGGCGGAGAAATGACCGGTTCTTGCCCGGTGAAGCTGTGAGGTGAGGGGCATGTTTATTGCGGGAATCGACGGCGGCGGTACCCATACCCGCCTGGAATTGCGGGATGAAACCAATGGGCTGCTGGGCCGGAGGGAATTTGGTCCCTTTAATCTGAACGCCATTGGGGAGACAGCCTTTCGCACCCTTCTGCGCCAGGTGTTTGCCCACTGTGGCGACATGGCCCAGTGCAAGGCGCTGTGTGTGGGCGGTGCGGGAATTTCCAATCCCAAGGTGGAGCAGATTCTGGCTCAGAAATTGGAAATGGCCGGTTTCCGGGGAGCTTGGAAGCTGTGTGGCGACCAGGAAATTGCCCTGCGGGGCGCCATGGACGGTCCCGGTGTGGCGGTGATTGCCGGTACCGGCTCCATCTGCTTCGGCAGAAATGCGGCGGGAGAAACGGCCCGCAGCGGTGGCTATGGCCACCTCATCGACGACGGCGGCAGTGGCTACGCCCTGGGCCGGGATGTGCTCAGCGCCGCGGTGCGGACCGCCGATGGCCGAGAGGAAAATCAGGTGCTGCTGGATGCGGTGTATGAAGCCCTGGGAGCGACTGCCCCGGCGGATATTGTGTCCTTCGTCTATGCCCCGGATACGGACAAGGCGGCCATTGCCCGGTTTGCCTCCATCGCCCTGACCCAGGAGCAGGCCCAGCCCATCCTGGCCCGGGGGGCCAGGGAGCTGGCAGCTGTGGTGGGGGCGGTGCAGAGAAAGCTGAATCTGGCCGGCTGTCCCATCGCTCTGCTGGGGGGACTGCTGAGCTCGGACAATCCCTACCGAACCCTGGTATGCCGGGAGCTGGAGCCCCTAGGAACCCCTATAGCTCCCGGGCACGATGCCCTGTGGGGCGCTGCCCAGATGGCTTGGGAGCTGTTGTAACGAAAAAACGGCACTTCCCGGAGGGAAGCGCCGTTTTCTCAATTGTTCTGAATGGCCAGAAAATCCTTATAAATCCCCGGGTCAGAGCCTTCAATAGTAGTGGCACCCACACAGCGTTCATAAAAGGCCTTGGGGCCTACGCCACCGATGATGGCGTAGCCATAGCCCTGGTCACGCAGGGCGGCCAAACAGCGCAGCAGCAGAGCCTTGCCAATGCCCTTGCCACGTTCGGCGGGCAAAACCGCCGTGGGCCCGAAAAAGTCCGGGGCGGTGGCATTGTAGCAGGCGTAGCCCAGGAGGGCACCGCCCCGGGTGGCCACAAGGCAGGTGATGGGATGCCCCTGAAAGCACACCGCACATTCCCCGACGGCGTTGGGGCCGGAGAGACTGCGGACAAAATCGGTGATTCGGAAATAATCCGGTGCCATGGCCCGGCGAATCTCCACGGTTTCGTCCTTGGGCCGAGCCAAGGACGCATCCTCCGGAAGGGTATAAAGCGCCACAAGCATATCCTGCATAAGAAGCCCTCCTGTAATTTCTAAGGCCATTATACTACGGGAAACATGTTCGTCAAGAAGGAGAATGAAAATGGAAGCCTTTGCATTGACAAAGCAGTTGGTTCAGCAGGGCCTGACGGAAGGTGCCTATCCAGCCGCTGCCCTGGCGGTGGGCGTGGGGGAGACCCTGTGTGCCCTGGAAACCTATGGCGACTGCCGGGAAGAGACGCTGTTCGATTTGGCCAGTGTCAGTAAGGTGGTGTCCACCACCATGATTGCCCTGCGGTTTCTGGAAATGGGAAAAATTCGGCTGTCGGACCGGGTGGGGCAGTTCTTTCCTCAGGCTCCGGCGGATAAACGGGAGATCACCTTGCAGCAGCTGATGACCCACACCGGCGGCATCAGTCCCTTTTTCTTCCTGTCCAAGTATGCGGCGGATGCAGCGGGGGCGGTGGATGCCATTTTGTCCTATCCTCTTGTGGAGCGACCTGGGCAGGTGCCCAAATATTCCTGTATGGGGTATATCCTGCTGGGGAAAATTTTGGAGCAGGTGGGGCAGCAGCCTCTGGATTTGCTGGCCCAGCAGTGGGTATTTGCCCCTTTGGGAATGACCCATACCACCTACCACCCCCAGGGAGACACAGCGCCCACAGAGTGGGACCAGGCCACCGGGCAATTGCTCCGGGGAACGGTGCATGACGAAAATGCCCGGTTTTTAGGGGGAATTTCGGGAAATGCCGGGGTGTTCAGCACCATCGGAGACATGGCCCGATTCGCAAAAATGCTGGCCCTGGGCGGAAGCCTTCCCGGACAGCCGGCATTTCTGGCACCCCAGACCCTGGCTGCGGCCCGAAAAAATGATACCCCCCAGGGACCGGAATACCGGGGCCTGGGCTTCCATCTGGCAGGCTCCCCGGGAAACTTCCTAGGGGAAGAAATGAGCCCCCAGGCCTTCGGCCATACGGGCTTCACCGGCACCAGCTTCGCCATCGACCCGGAAACGGGGCTGTGGCTGGTGCTGCTGACCAACCGGATCTGCCCCACCCGGGACAATCTGGCACTCATCCCCCTGCGCAGGCAGATTCACAATGCTGCGGCGACAGACTGCCGCCGCTACCTGGCAGAGCAATAAGCGCAAGCTCCATTTGCTTCGGCAAATGGAGCTTTTTTCTATCCTGTAGGGGAGCCGGAAATGCACAGCGGGGATCCCCTTGACAAATGGAGAAGACAGGACTATAATAAAGTTAACCTAGATGAACTACTTTGGAGGTGCATCCATGGAGGCCTATGTATATGCCAATGCGGTGATATCCCGGTTCAGCCGGAATTACATGGAGCTGAAGAAAAATCTGCCCATCC
>CAZUDC010000050.1:0-9161 GCA_964619105.1 uncultured Ruminococcus sp. | reverse complement strand
TATCAGAAATTGAAAATCACAATGCCGATTGTATTCTGTCGGGTTGGGGGAGCCAAACAATTCTTAGCACGAACCACCGAAAAGGTATAGAGAGTGATATTTGCAGCACCTCTTCCTCGACGATGGTTCGTTGTCGTTTATACAGTTTTTATTGTATTTTACCAATATGGAAGATAAGACTTCCGTATGCGTACATTTTGTATGCGTACGGAAGTCTTTTTTTGTTGTCCTGAGAAAGGAAAAATGTAAATGAGCAGAAATTATAACTGTACGAACGAAAAATATTCGATAGATAAATTGTTGAAGCTCATCGAAGCGGACACGATCATAATCCCCAGGAGCGTAGCTTTCAGAAAAGATGTATATGAAGAGAGCAAGACCTTGTTCGGAGTTGTGTTCACAGACTGCGTGAATGATCTGCGGACTATTGGCTGCTTCATCGACGGTGAAACTGTAGGGAAGATGATGAAAGAGTATGTTATGGATATGACTATTCCCGATATTCAGTGCGAGTGCTTGTGTTCTCCCACAATGGCATCGGCTGCGAAAAACGAAACAGTAATGCTCATCAACAAGACAAATCTTGCCGAGTGCCTGCGGGAAAGTCGGGTGATATGATATGCAGTATCTCATAACGTCTTTGCTTGAAGTGCTTAACCCGACAAACACAGTTTCCCGAAACAGGCTTCTGTCATTTGCTATCGGTAATGTTGAAGCGGAGATATACAATTGTCTGATAGCAAAGCATGTTTACTACAACAATCAGGGTAAGCTTCACGAGGGCGGCTGGTTTTATTCAACCGTCATGGATCTTCATCTGAGCAGCGGTTATGCCGAGGACGCACAAAAGACTGCCATTAGACATCTCATCAAGCATGGACTTATTGAATCCGAGCTGAAAGGGCTGCCTGCAAAAAGATATTTCAGGATAATTCCCGATGCGGAGAAGCTGACCTCGCTCATTGAATCGGGTCAAGAGATACAAGATGCCATTGCGCAGCGTTACGATGACGATCTTGAAAAGCGTATCAAGCGGCGCAGGAACAAAAAGAAAGGTATTATTGAAATTACAGCAGAGGAAACTTCTCCGGAAGCTGTAAAGGAGACAGCTACTGATTCCGTTCAGTCTGTTGAAGCTGCCCGTAACGGTGATTATGGTGACAGCTCTCCCGTAAGTGGTCGGGATTCCTGCAATAGTACAGAAGAAAATATGTCCGAGGCTATAACGAACCCGAATTCCGTTTCGGGCGTTGATGATACCGATTCTGTTCGGGTCATCGGTAACAGTGGTGATAGTTCAGTTATTGAAGAAAGCTCTTATTGCGCTCAAAATCCTTGTTCCGTCGGGGATGGGGGAACAAGGTCAGCGGCTGCCACGGGTGAAATTAAAGATAATAAAAAGCAAAGTAATTGTTTTTCAAATCGTTCATTCTCTCCGCAGGCGCAAAAGAAAAAATTTTTGGCTGACGGAATCGAAAGACAGAACGAAAGTAATTTATCTTTTCTCGAAATCCTTGCGGAAATGGGGCTTGACCTTGATAACTGGCATTACATTTACACCCGTGCTCCAACTTCTGAGAAAGACCTGATTTATGTTGATGAGGAGGAGCGCAGGACAAAGACGATGCACATTCCCGAACATTTTCGTTCGGACAGAAATGTTCTGCTTACAGCTTTGCGGTATCTTTCGGCATACAGCAATTTTGCCTACGATGATGAAATGAAGCCGACAGCGAACAAGCATTTCATTGATATTACGCTGAAAATGCTTTGTGAGCTGATTATGGCTGACAGCTTTATGCACAATGGCCGTGCTGTCGGTTATTCCGAGGTGCTTGACACCCTGAATGAGCTGATTAGGGAAGATTATTTTTACGAATTTATTCTGAGCTTTCAGTATGAATGGGGCAAGATCCTGCGTGAGGACGGCGGGCGTATCCGCAGCAGGACGGCATATATGAAAAGCTGTTTGTGGGACTGGCTGAAAAGGTGGAAGATCGAGGAGTATAACCTTTTGGCTGGGATTGAATAAAAAATTACAGCACCCGTTTGAGTGCTGTGATGAAATCTGCTCGATAAATTGGAATTTGGCAGGTGGATTTATATTTCTGTAGGGGACGGGAAACCCGTCCACTACATAGATGATATTTAATCACATTATAAAATTCCGATTTGTCGGGTAGGTGTATCCGACCATTTTCCAACATTATACCATATTCTCGGCGATATTACAAGATTTTTTTGAAAGGGGCTGACAGAAATGTAAGAATCATATAACCACCATTACATATAGACAGCGAGGTGAAATTTTGGAGAACAAAAGCATCGAGGAGATAGCATCAATGAAAAAGAATTTTCTGAATACGTCGGAGGTTGCAGCCGTGCTTGGCATATCGCCTGCGACCTTTAGAAAAAAATCAGATTTGTATTCAGAAAAATTCCCGATCGAGAGGGTAGGAAAGAAATACAGAATACCCAAAGAGCCGTTTGTTGCTTATGTCAGGACGGGAAAATCTTTTAAGTGAAAAGGAGCTGTTTTTTATGAGAATAAGAGTCAGAAGTCCTACTGCTGATGAAATGTTTTTGGTTTTCAACTCGGTTGAATGTCAGAGGACAAAGTGAGAACGCATGATTTTGGTGTGACAAGGGGTGAAACAAGAATTTGAAAAATGAAGCGGGTTTGGAAGATAGCAAGCGTAGATTTGAGACATCTCAAATCGGCTGAAACGACGTAGGTTTCAGCATTTAAGGGCAAAAGCCCCTAACACCCCGATATATAAAGTATAGGAAAGGTTGATAGATATAGAAAAGCGAGACAGAAAAATTCTTATTCGTGTAAACAGCGATGAATATGAGGTCATTAAGAAAAAAGCGGAGAGTCTGAATCAGCGAGTTGCCGTATATATCAGGCGAATGGCTGTTCAGGGCGAAATAAAAAGGTACGATCTCTCCGAGCTTCGTGACATTACAAGGTCGTTCCGAATGATCGGAACGGAGCTGAACCAGATCGCAAAGGTTGCAAACTCCACAGGTGAGGTCACGGGCAAGGCAATTGAAGAAATCCGTCGGCAGTATGAAATTCTTGAAGGAGTTTTTGAGAATTATCTGAAGCCTTTGAAGCCCAATGTTGTTATGTGAGGTGCGGTGTGCCGATAATCAAATATGTTGCGGTGCATGGCTCGCCTTTGAAGATGCTAAAGTATGTGACAAATGAAAACAAAACAGAGGACACGCTTATCACAGGTCTGAACTGCTCTGCCGATGCACAGATTGCCTACAAGGAAATGGAGCAGAATTTTGAGCTTTACAGCGAGGAACGTTTCTGGAAGAAATCACTTTTTATGAAAAAGGAAATTCTCGGCGGCAAGGAGAGAGTTCGGCTTCATCATTACATACAGTCATTTAAGGCTGGAGAAATTTCCGAGAGTGAAGCTCATCGCATTGGCATTGAATGGGCGAGAGAGGTTTTCGGTGAGAAGTTTCAGGTGCTTGTTTCCACTCATACGGACAAAGGTCATTATCATAATCATTTTGTGGTTTGCCCTTATGATGATGACGGAAAGATATGGAGAGCCGATAAGAAATCTTTGAACAGATGCAAGGCTATCTCCGACAGAATAGCAGTTGCTCACGGTCTGAGCATAATTGAGCACCCGAAAAAATCATACGATCACAAGTACGGTGATTATCTGTCACAGAAGCGGAGAGCATCGTGGAAAGATGATCTGAAAGCCGAGCTTGATGAGCTTGTTATGCGTGATGATGTCCGCAGCATTGATGATCTTGCAGAAAAGCTGAAAGAAAAAGGCTATGGCATTCGTATGAAAAAGTATCTTTCAATACAAGTGAAGCCAAACCGAAAACCGATACGGACTTACCGTTTGGGTGACGGATATTTTCTTGAACATCTTTCTTATCGCATTGAGCATAAGAATTTTGAAATTCCGCTGTCGGAGATCGCAAAGTATAGTGGTATTCAGAGAGAGTATGCAATTTGTCTGCGGCAGATACAGATAATGCTGTACAAAGCTCCCGAACCGGACAGACCACACTATGTTTCCTATCGGTCTGTGCTCAAAAATTATGAGCTGCTGTGTTATCTTCACAACAACAATATCCATTCCGTTGGTGAGCTGAAAAATGTGGTTGATAAGGCAGAGGAGAAATATTCGGAGGTGCTGACTGCAAAGAAAAAGCTTGAGGATAAAATTTCCGAGGAGAAAAAAATTATCGGAGATTTTCCGAGATTTACAGAGCTTGTGAATAAGAATCTGTTGACCAAAGCCGAAAGGGAAGAGCTGAAAAAGCTTACCTATCTTGCCAACAAGGGAATTTTCTCCGATGATGATGTGACAGAGCATAAGGCAATACTTGAAAAGCTCAGAGGTCAGTCTGATGAACTTGAAGCCGAGGTGAAGTCAGCCAAAGCGGAGAGGGACAGGCTCACAGATTATTTTGATACATACACTCAGCAGGTGCAATGCGACTTTGATTTTCTGCTTGAAAGAGCAAGGAAAGAACAGGAACGGCAGGCGCAGGCTGTTCAGATAGAAGAAAATTATGAACAGGAAAGGAAAATTTATTATGAAAAATAGGAGAAACCACTCGTCAAAAGAAGCAGAGTATTTTTTCAAAATCGGTTTTAAGACGATAAACGATGTCAACGAGTTCTGCGGTGTTATGAACAGGCTGGAGAAGTTCGTTATCTCCGCAGAGGTCAGAAGCGGCACTTTCGCTGTCGATGCAAGAAGCCTTATGGGGATTTTCTCGCTGAATCTTAATAAGCCCGTTGAGGTGTGGTTTAAGATAGAAGTCACCGAGCAGACAAAAACTATGGATATGGATAAGTATTTTGCGGCTAAGATCGAGAAGTGGCTGATTTTGGAGTGAGCATAAAAATCACCGCAGGCGGCGGTTGCGGCTTGCGGTGGTGAATAATGCTACAAATGGTAATTCAAAGGGATAAAATTATCCTTATTATTTCGTCAGCTATTTCTTCTATTTCTTTTGTTCCATCTATTATGTAATCCGATGATGGCAAAATGTCTTTTAACATTTGAATATAAGCGGCTCTGGCATATTTGATGTACATTTTCAAATCTTGTCTTATTTCCTCACCGGTGGCATTCTTCATATCTCGCAGAATTCTTCTTGCCATTGCGATATCTAATGGAGTATCTATGAAAATAGCACAATCAATATACTCGCTTAATTCCTTATGGCAGTACGCAAAAGGATAATCTAATAATAAATATTCACAATCTGAGTTTTCCTTGATTTCTTGAATATCTTTTATCAGCGGAGTTAAGTTCCATACATTATAGTCCGCCCCTTGCATTGTCCAAGTGAAAAAATCATCAATTTCACCTTCAAATGAATAATCATCAAAGTGGAGGGATTTTGTATTAGAAAGTTGTTTTTTTATTTCATTAACAATAGATGTTTTTCCGCCTGCTGTTACAGCGGAAATTGCAATTATCTTCATTTCCCCAATTAACCTTTCTTTAGCATATTCCGATTTGTAGTGTAAATAAGCTTGTATAGATTTATTATTTGCCCTGTTTTTCACACTCAGCCTTTTCCTTATACCACTCCTCCAGAGCAGCTTCAATAAGCCGCTTGACCTCGGAGGTGCAGGAAGTGCCTTTTTCCTCGCAATATTTCTTGAAATCATCTGCGATATTGGAACGAACACGGGTCGCAATGGTTCGCATATTATCCTTATCCCATTTTCGGGAATAGCCTTTTTGTTTTTCTGATACGGGCATAAATTTCCCTCCCGACATTAAAATATTTATCATAACAGTATAACATACTTATATAAGTAAATCAATATGCAGACAGGACAAACTTTTTTATGAAGATTTGTTTGTATTTACTATTGAAATATACTTATATAAGTAGTAATATAAAGATACAGCGAGAACATAACGACCGAAAGGGTGATGAAAATGGACGGAAAAACCGAAAAGCTTCAAACCAACCTCAGAATTGCAGCTGCATTTGTGAAAGCGCATGAGGAAGTCAAGGCAAACGATGCCGAGCGTAAGAAAAGAATGTATGAAAAGGCGGTGATCGCAGCCGAGAACAGGCGAAAGAAGAAGGAGGAAGAAGTAGCCTGCTTTGAAAAAATCAGGACAAACCCACCCGAACCCAGCGAAGCAATAAAGACGATTCTCAGGAAAAACTGCGGAATTGACCTTAATAAATCAAAAACGGAGGAATGAATTATGTTAAGAATTTCAGATGAAAGCCATTGGAGAGTGCGTGAAGCTATTCAGAATATGGAGTATGCATGCTACCTTGAAGATGATTATGAGCAGTGGGAAGATATAGCTGCATCAGCATTTTCGGATTCCCTTGATGACCTTGATGCTGAACAGTTTGAGATGACTGTTGCTGCCTTTGAGGAATACATTATCGACAAGGCTGACGATGACCTGAACGTGGCAATGGGCGTTAAGACCGCACTTGCAAGGTATATCAGGGAAAGAATCGAGTACCTTGATATTTATGTTGTCCCCGATGTGAAGATGAATCTTGACGAAGATGATATCTATGATGATACCGATGTTGCAAGGCTTATCAATGTCCTTACGGCTATGCAGACGAAGGTTGAGAGAATTCAGATTGGAGAGTGAGTTTTATGGGAAAAATCCTAACCGTGTGCAATCAAAAGGGCGGAACAAGCAAAAGTACGTCCGTAGTGAATTTAGGTGCAGCCTTGCAGCTTATGGGTAAAAAAGTGCTTATCGTTGACTTTGATCCACAGGGCGATGCTTCGACATATCTTGGATATGAGGAGGAATCCTCCGATACTATCAGCCAGATGATCGAGCGTTTTGTCAGGGGAGAGAATGTTGATCTTCATGAAATAATTCAGGTTAGCGAGAAGAACGGCGGTGTTGAATATATTCCTGCGGATATTTCTCTTGCAGGTGCGGAGATGTATCTTGTAACGGTAATGTCAAGGGAGACCGTGCTGAAAAGAATGCTTGCGGGAATCAGGGACGAATATGACTATATCATAATCGACTGCCAGCCGTCGCTGGGTGTGCTTGTTCTGAATGCTTTGGTAGCAGCGGACGGAGTAATAATTCCTGCTCAGACGCAGGAGTTCTCACGCAAGGCTCTGAAAGCCATTACGGATATTATCGGGCAAGTAAAGGCAACTATAAATCCCAATTTGAAACTTCTCGGAATACTTCCCACAATGGCGGATAACACGGCGATGTCAAAGGATACACGCAAGATTTTTGAGGATAATTACGGCGAACTTGTATTTCCGATGAACATATCCCGTTCGGTTACGGCGGCGTATTCAAGCAAAGAGAAGAAAGCCCTGTGTTTCAAGGCAAATTCAAAGCTGGGCGAGGAATACAGGCAGTTTGCAAATGAGGTAGTAAGGAGGATAACGGCATGAGCAGATTTGACCTTAACTCATTTATAGGCACACCCGATATTATGAAAAATGCTGTGCAGAACATTGATATTGACAAGCTTGTTCCGTATAAAAATCATTGTTTCAGGCTGTATGAGGGCGAAAGGCTTGACGATATGGTTAGGAGCGTTCGGAATTATGGGATAATGATACCTGTTATTGTTCGCAATGTTCCTGGTAGTGACACATTTGAAATATTGTCGGGGCATAATAGAGTAAATGCCGCAAAAATTGCAGGCAAGAAAAATGTTCCTGCGGTTGTAAAGGAAAATCTGCCCGATGAATTTGCCGAGATATATGTTGTGGAATCGAACGCAATGCAGCGTGGATTTAAGGAGCTGAGAATATCCGAGCAGGCATTGGCGGTTGAAACGATATACAAGCTGCTGAAAAATTCGGAGGCTGTCAGGGCAATAGAAAAGGAACTTTCGGTTCTTGAAGGGGTCAAGTCTCAAATGGATACTTGCAATGACAGCAATAAAAATGAGGTCAAGTCTCCGGTGGAGACTTGCGAAAAGGTGGATAATCTTAAAGGTGCGGCAGAGGAATATGGGCTGTCAAGAGCTTCGATAGCAAGGCTTCTCAGAATCAACAAATTGTCCGATGAACTGAAATCAATGGTCGATGAGGGAAATATAAAGCTGCGTCCTGCGGTGGAGCTTTCATATATTCCGAAAGAAATGCAGGATATGCTTGTGAAAGTGATGTCACAGCAGGAAGTTTCGGTCATTGATATGAAAATGGCAAAGCAGCTTCGTGAGATAGCAGGCTCTTATGCCAGTCCGTCGGAAGAGCTTATTGCAGAGGTTTTATGCGGTACTTATGGGGAAGATGCAAAGCCAAAAGAAGCAGGCGAGAAAGTCACTATTCCAAAGGCAACATATTCAAAGTATCTCGGCGGCTACTCAAAGAAAGAAGCCAATCTTATAATCGAAAAGGCTTTGGCATACTATTTTGAAAAAAATGAGGAGGAAACAGCGTGAACAGAAAAATGATGATAACAGGTGAGGTCATTAAGAAGCCCGAGCATATTGAGCTTGGAAAGTACAATGTTACTGTCAGGACAAAGGGCGGCAAGGAGCTTGTCGTTCAGATCGACAGCGAGGGTATTGATGAAAGGCTGGAGGTCGGTATGACCGCTGCTTTTACTGTAGTTATGGTTGATGAAGTTATTGTTGCTGATAAGGTGAGCTATTCACTGAGAGGATATGAGCAGTCGGTATAGGCTGCATCAATTTGAAGTCACGTTCTTTTCCATTACTTCGGAAGATACTTCTCGCCCCATTCCTCCATAGCTTGAAATACTTTTTTCAATGCTGCGGCTTTCTCCGTTGCCGAATATTCAACGTGGGGAGGTATTTCATTAAACTGAACACGGCTGACCAGTCCAAGTTCTTCAAGGTCACGGAGTGTAGCGGTCAGCATTGTATTTGATATTGAGGGAATAGATTTTTTCAATTCTCCAAATCGCATTGTTTGATTGCGGCTGAGTTCAAACAGTACCCATACATTCCACTTGCTTTGGAAAATACCGATCGTTTTGTAAATTGCACACTGTTCTATTTCTTGAGTTGGCTGAATATCTCGGTTCATTCTTATGGCTCTCCTTTAGTAAGGTTTATTTAACTATGTAATGTTAAACTGCGTACTTGATTTGTTTTTCTTACAGTACCCATACATTCCACTTGCTTTGGAAAATACCGATCGTTTTGTAAATTGC
>CAZUDC010000049.1:0-9614 GCA_964619105.1 uncultured Ruminococcus sp. | reverse complement strand
CCGCACCCCTGATGACCTCATCGGGTGAATTATCTCCGCCGAAAGCGTCAACGATTATTCTCATTTTTTACATTCTTCCTTTCGCTGTTTTTTCATTCATAAAACGGACAAAGCCGCTGTCATTATTCATCGGAACAAGAAATTCCGTACCATTTTTTATTCTTATTATTATATTATCCCTTACAGTAAAGACTCTGTCAACCCTTTTATACGGAAAAAATGCGGCATAGCACTCTTTTTTCACTGAAAAGCCGTCTGTAAAGAACTCATAAGCACATTCCTGCTCACCCTTTTCGGCAAAGCGTTTTTCAGTGCGTTTTTTTAAGCTGATGAGAGAAGCTCCTCCCGACAAAGCCGCAAATCCCGATATGATCGTAATAAGAAAATACCCGGCAACCGCCGAAAGTATCGCAATAACAACAGAAACAGCCGTTGTGAACGCCTGTGGTCTTGCCGCAAGGCTGTCCGCACAGAGCATTTCATCAAATCCATATACAAAACTGAAGCTGTATATCGGCTTGATATTTTCAAGCTTCATCTTTACCTTATTTTCCATTGCAACTCCTTAAAGCGACTTAACGGTGAATTTTGAACCGAGCTTATTTTCCATTACGGCATGAAGCATTGCCCTCTGCTTTTCGTCAAGCTCATTTTTCGGGATAAGATAGGTTCTTCCGTTCCTTCCGAAAAGCATAAACTCCAGCACGCTTTCATCGGCTCTTTCTATGCTGTCGTAATCCTCGTAAACGCCCTCATAATCGTTTTGAAAAGTGAAATGATGCTTATAGAACGCATATGTAAAGCTTTCGCTGTCATTCGGAGCATTGTGAACGGCTTTTTTTACTTTCTTTGCGTTAATATACATTACAAATGCTATAAGCAAAGCAAAAACGGTATAGCAAGCCGCAGCCAAATAATCTCTTGCCGCAATTGCCATAAGCAGGATCTGAATAAGTATAAAAACCGATATTACACAGCCGAGAACGGTAAAAATATATGCTCCCGTGCTTCTGAAAAGCACAGCCTGTTCAAGCTGCTTGTAATCAAGCTCTCCGCATTTCACGGTAAAGCTGACAAGAGGCTCTTTCCCCTTATCTGACGGAAATTCAAAGCATGGTTTATTCATAAGCATTTCTCCAAAGCGGTAAGCGACCTGTCGGCAATGACCTGATAACGCTCCTGCTTATCCTTTATCCTCTCGCCGATATCGGGGAGAATGCCCATATTTGCACCCATCGGCTGGAAATTCTCAACGCTTTCATCGGAAATATATGCCGACAACGCTCCGAGCATTGTCACATCGGGCAGTTCTATCGAAGCCTCTCCATTCAATCTGCGAACCATATTTTTTCCTGCGATTATTCCGCTTGCCGCAGACTCCATATAGCCCTCAACTCCCGTTATCTGACCTGCAAAGAAGATCCTTCCGTCCGAACGGAGTGAAAAATCCCTGCAAAGAAGCCTCGGCGAATTGAGGAAGGAATTTCTGTGCATAACACCATAACGCAGAAATTCAGCATTTTCAAGTCCTGGAATAAGCGAAAAAACACGCTTCTGTTCGCCGAATTTAAGATTGGTCTGAAATCCAACTATGTTATACATCGTTCCGCCGCTGTTTTCTTTTCTCAGCTGTACAACAGCATACGGACGCTTTCCCGTTATCGGATCGGTAAGTCCGACAGGCTTCATTGCGCCATAACGCATAGTTTCCTCGCCCCGCTTTGCGAGGACCTCTATCGGCATACAGCCCTCATAAACGGTAAAGCTGTCGTTTTTGTTATGGATATCCTGCGGTCTGTCGAAATCGTGAAGCGGAGCGGATTCAGCGTTGACTATCGCATTATAAAACTCAATATATTCTTCCTTTGTGAACGGGCAATTTATATAATCATCATCACCTCTGCCATAGCGTGCGGCGAAAAAAGCCCTGTTCATATTTATTGATCCAAAGGAAACTATCGGAGCGGCAGCGTCGTAAAAGCTGAGATATCCTCCGCAAAGCTTTCCTATGCTTTCCGCAAGTCCGTCCGAGGTGAGCGGACCTGTTGCGATAATGACGTTCCCATCGGGAATTTCCGTCAGCTCCTCCTCATAGACGGTTATATTTTCATGTGACTTTATTTTTTTCGTTACAAGGTCGGAAAAAAGCTTTCTGTCCACCGCCAATGCACCGCCTGCGGGAACAGCTGTCTGCTCCGCACAGGGTACAGTCAGCGAACCCAATCTTCTCATTTCTTCTTTGAGCAAACCTGCCGCAGAATTGACCCTTGAAGCCTTAAGCGAATTTGAGCAGACAAGCTCTGCAAAGCCGCTGTATTTATGCGCAGGGGAAAATTTTTTCGGCTTCATTTCGTACAGCTCGGCTTTTATGCCTGCCTGTGCAATCTGCCAAGCCGCTTCACAGCCTGCAAGACCTGCACCTATGACCGTAACAGTTTTTTCCATTATTTATCCTTTCGTACAGCAACCTCATAGCCACAGCCTTCCTTTAAACAGAAAAGCTTTCCGCCCTTTTTGAAAAGCGTTGTGCCATCGTTACATTTTGGACATTTATCTGAAACAGGCGTATCCCATGTCATAAAGTCACAGTTCGGGTTATCCTCGCAGCCAAAATATTTCTTGCCCTTTTTCGACTTCTTCTGAAGCACCTTTTTGCCGCATTTCGGACATATACCGCCTGTCGGCCTGATTATCTTCTTAGTATTTGTGCAGTCGGGGAAGCCTGAGCAGGCAAGGAATTTGCCGAAGCGTCCTATTTTTATGACCATAGGCTTTCCGCATATCTCGCATACCTCGTCCGTTTCCTCATCGGGGACCTTTATACGCTTTCCGTCCATATCCTTTTCCGCTTTTTTGAGAGTTGCGTCAAAATCGTCATAGAAGGTATGGAGCGTCTGAACCCAATCAGCCTCGCCTGTTTCTACCTTATCAAGGCTGCTTTCCATATTTGCGGTGAATTTTGTATCAACGATATGCTTGAAATGCTCCTTCATCACCTGCGTTGTTACCTCGCCAAGACCTGTCGGCTTAAGCTGTTTTCCCTCACGCTCAACATAGAAGCGGTTGGTTATTGTTGAAATTGTCGGAGCATAGGTCGAAGGTCTGCCGATACCGTTTTCTTCAAGAGCCTTGATAAGAGTTGCCTCGGTATATCTTGCAGGCGGCTGTGTGAAATGCTGATTGCCCTCGATCGCTTTAAGCTTAAGCTTATCGCCCTTTTCGATAACGGGAAGAACCTTATTTTCCTCATCGTCCTTGGATTCCTCATAAAGCACAGTAAAGCCGTCAAATCTTACAGAAAAGCCTGTTGCCTTAAAGGTACAGCCGTTAGCGTCGATAGTGGCAGAAACCGTATCAAGTGAAGCGCTTTCCATCTGGCTTGCGATAAAGCGTTCCCATATAAGCCGGTAAAGCTTGAATTGTTCGGGAGTAAGGCTTTCCTTTATCTTAGCGGGAGTAAGCTCCGGCATTGACGGACGGATAGCCTCATGAGCGTCCTGAGCTCCTGCCTTTGTCTTATATATCTTTGGAGTTGACGGAATATAATTCTTTCCATAAGCATCGTTGATATATTTATACGCTGCGGCACGAGCCTCATCAGATATACGGAGCGAATCCGTTCTCATATAAGTGATAAGACCGACAGCACCCATATTTTCAATCTCAACGCCCTCATAGAGCGTCTGAGCCGTTTTCATTGTTTTAGCTGCGGCAAAGCCAAGCTTCTTTGAAGCCTCCTGCTGCATTGTTGAAGTTGTGAACGGAGGTGCAGGTGATTTCCTGCGGACTGATTTTTTCACCTCTGTGACAACGTAATCCGCACCCTCAACCTGGACAAGAATATTATCCGCCTCCTCCTTGGAATGAAGCTCTGTTTTTTTGCCATCGATTCCATAAAATGAAGCCGCAAACTGTTTTTTTGACGATGGGGCAGTCATTTTCGTATCTATTGACCAATATTCCTCGGGCTTGAAGCTCTGTATCTGCTTTTCCCTGTCAACTACAAGTGAAACTGCAACCGACTGAACACGTCCTGCCGAAAGACCTCTGCGAACCTTTTTCCAGAGGAACGGCGAGAGCTTATATCCGACAATTCTGTCAAGTATACGTCTTGCCTGCTGTGCGTTTACAAGGTCGATATCAATGCTTCTCGGATGCTCCATACCGTTTGTAACGCCTGTTTTGGTTATTTCATTAAAGGTAACGCGGTTATCAGCTTCAAGCGGCAGGCCAAGCATCTGCGCAAGGTGCCATGAAATAGCCTCACCCTCACGATCGGGGTCGGTTGCGAGATAAACGAAATCGGACTTAGCCGCTTCCGATTTAAGGCTTTCAATAAGCTCCTCCTTGCCTTTGATATCAGTATAAACAGGCTCAAAATCATTATCCACATCAACGCTGAGCTTTGATTTCGGCAGATCTCTGACATGACCCATTGAAGCAACGACCTCATAGCCGCTGCCGAGATATTTTTTTATTGTTTTAGCCTTTGCGGGTGACTCCACAATTACAAGCTTTGACATTTATAACATTACTCCTTCAAAAAGTATTTCTGACCTGTTTCGGAAAAGACCCTTCCCTCAAGCTCAAGATCGGTGATCTGCATAAGAACCTCGGAAATATCCAAACCGTAATTCATAGCTATCTCATCGGGTGAGATCCCATCCGAATCCCTGATAGCGGTATAAATTATCCCTGCATTCCCCTCAGGGATCGGGGTGCTTTCGGGTATCTTCTCCGCATTTTCCTTTTTACCGTCATTTTCATTTTTCTTTGCGGATGAAGCAGGGAACTTTACCTTTTCTCTTTCGATCAAGGTACCCTCTATAAATCCATCACGGATATGAGCGGATTCGTTTCCTCTAAAATGCTCGCCCAGAATATCGCCCACCGAGATAAGCGGAATTGCACCGTCCCTTAAAAGATGGGAATTTCCGATATATCTTTCACTGGTGATATCATGCGTTGGAACGACCCATATATCCTTGCCCTGTGAAACTGCGTGCGAAGCAGTATTCAGAGAGCCGCTTTTTTCAGCCGCCTCGATAACCGCCACGCCAATTGACATACCCGATAGTATCCTGTTACGCATAAGAAAATTTTGCGGCTTAGCTGATGTATTCGGGAAATACTCCGAAATAAAGATACCATTTCTCTCTATCTCATCAGCATACTGCATATTATTCACAGGATATTTGCATCCTATGCCCGCCCCAAGCACAGCAAGAGTTTTTCCGCCCGCTCTGACCGCTGACATATGAGCGGTAATATCCGTCCCAATAGCGAATCCGCTTGCAACAGGTATCCCGTTTTTTGCCAATGAAGCGCTTATTTTTTCGGTGATCCCAAGCGAATATTCGGAAGGATTTCTTGTACCGACTATTGAAACTATGTATTTTTCTCTCAAAAGCTCACGCTCTCCCTTATAAAAGAGCAGGATCGGAGGATTATGGATCGCTCTCAGCCTTTCAGGATAATATTCATCATTATAGAGAACTATTCCTATGCCATTTTCATTGCAATAATTGAGCAATTCATAAAGCTGCTTGGCGGTTGTAGCCGATGCTGATTTTTTCTCCTCGGCACTGAAAAGCTTATTATCACGCTCAAAGGCGATCGCCCTGTAAAGCTCGTCAAGGGAACCGAATTTCTTTTCCAGCGCCCATATTCTCGGTTTGCCAATGCCAAAGCTTGACAGAAGATACAGCATTTTTACATTTTCGTCACGAAATATATCGTTCATTTTACAAGCTCCCACATTATTATCGAGGCAGCCGTAGCCGCATTGAGCGAATTAACATTTCCCTTCATACGAATGGTAAGCCTTTCATCGCATTTCTGCACAGTTTCTATGTCAAGACCATTTCCCTCGTTGCCGATAAGCACTGCCGCACCGTTTTGGAAATTGCAATCTGTAAGCGAGTGTGCGTCAGAATCTACAACGCTTGCAAAGCTTATAATTCCGTTTTTTTTCAGCACTTCAAAAAGCTCTTCCTCATCAGCGAAAGCAATATCCGCGCGAAAAAGGCTTCCCATGGTCGATCTCACGGTTTTAGGGTTATAAATATCACAGCAGTTCACAGCTATAACTCCGTCAACTCCCATAGCGTCAGCTGTTCTGATAATTGTACCCATATTGCCAGGATCCTGAAGCTTCACCGTAACGACGTATCTTCCACCCTTTTTAAGAATTTCTGCGGCTGATTTATGTTTTCTTAAGCCACAAACGGCAAAAATCTCCTGTGAATTTTCCGTCAGCGATATATATTTTGCGATTTCGGAGGGAACAATATATACATTGCCTATTTTTTCTTCAAGTTCATCAATAAGCGTTTTATATTCCACAGCTGCAAATTCAGAAGCTATAAGATATTTTATATCAGCATTTTCCCGACAAGAATCCAAAACAAGCCTTGCACCCTCCAAAATAAAAGAACCGGATTTTTCACGATATTTTCTTGATGACGCAATTCTTCTGAAATTTTTTATTTTCTCATTTTCCTTTGATGTTATGACCTGACGCAACTGATCTCCCCCTTTTTGCATTAATTAGTGCGTACTCAATAACTGCCCGAAGAGCGGGTATTGGCTGAAAATGTTTGATTTGTGCTGAATTCCCTGATTAATGTCTGATTTTCCCGCCGCTGTGGGCGGCATGGTGAAAGAATTTTTATGAAAAAAGCCAAAAATTCATGCACCCAACAACCAAAAAATTGCTCCGAAGCAAAGCTTCTATGTGTTTTTTCGTTCGTTGAGCAGACATTAATTAAAAATCGCAAAAAGTCAGAAGCAAAAATTCACTTCTGACCTTGTAAGCTTTTTAAATTAAAGAGCTGCTTTTGCCTTTTCAGTAAGAGCTGTGAAGCCTGCTGCATCGTTTACAGCGATCTCTGCGAGCATCTTTCTGTTAAGTGTGATTCCTGCCTTCTTAAGACCATTCATAAATGTGGAATAATTCATCCCGTTCATCTTGCAGGCTGCTGAAATTCTTGTGATCCAAAGCTTTCTGAAATCTCTCTTCTTAAGTCTTCTGCCGACATATGCGTAGTTGCCAGACTTCATAACGGCTTCCTTAGCCATCTTGAAATGCTTGCTCTTTGCGCCCCAATAGCCCTTAGCAAGCTTTAAAGTTTTATTTCTTCTCTTTCGAGTAGCCATTGCTCCCTTAACACGAGCCATAATTCTTTACCTCCGTTTATTTCGATTTTTGATTACTTGTAAGGAATGAGAACCTTAACTGTTGATGCGTTTGCAGAGCTTGCATAGCCTGCTGCTCTTGCGATTCTCTTACGCTTTGTAGCCTTCTGAGTCAGTCTGTGTCTTTTGTTGGTCTTCTGATACTTTACAAGACCGTTCTTGGTTACTTTAAAGCGCTTCTTTGCACCTGAATGGGTTTTCTGCTTAGGCATAATATATCCTCCTTAGATCTTAGGCGAATTTCGCCGTTATATTTTTATTTTGAAGCCTTTGGTGAAACGAACATAACGAGTGCACGTCCCTCCATTTTGGAAGGCTTTTCAACTGTACCATATTCGGAAACAGCTTCCTTGAATCTGTCGAGAAGCTCTTCACCGAGCTGAGGATGAGCAATAGCACGCTTACGGAAACGAATGGAAACCTTGAGCTTATCGCCGCCCTTAAGAAATTTTGCAGCCTGATTCACCTTTGTATTAAAATCGTTTGTATCTATCGTGGAGAACATTCTTATCTCCTTAACATCAACAACCTTTTGATTTTTCTTGGCTTCCTTTTCACGCTTGCCCTGTTCAAAAAGATACTTTCCGTAATCCATAATCTTGCAAACGGGTGGAGTAGCCTGCGGTGCGATCTTTACGAGATCAAGCTCCCTTTCATCAGCAAGAGCCAACGCTTCCTTAGCCGAAATAACGCCGATCGCTGTACCGTCTGAATCGATAACACGAACCTCTTTATCTCTGATTTCCTCGTTAATCTGTAATTCTTTTACGCTTATAGTAAGCACCCCCGATTAATAAAAATGAGCGGAAAAGCAAGCTTCCGCTCATACAATTTTCATCTCAAAGCAAACGGACAAGATCCGCCGCTTATAAATAAAAGAAGTATCTATTGACCACTGCTCGCCTCCTGCGGCAGGGTGAGAACGGAAGGTTCTGCTTTATTTTAACGGTTTTCTCAAACCAACGCTATTTATTATACCACAAAAAAATTATTTGTCAAGTATTTTTTTGAATTTTTTTATCTTTTATCGAAGGGAATATAATCACGCTTTTCCTGAACTGATTTATAAGCGGGTCTGATTATCTTACTTGCGTTTACAAGCTCCTCCATACGATGAGCCGACCAACCCGAAATTCTTGAAATCGCAAAAAGCGGAGTGTAAAGCTCTCTTGGGAGATCAAGCATTGTATAAGCAAAGCCACTGTAAAAATCGACATTTGCGGAAACACCCTTATAGATCCTGCGCTCCTTAGCGATAACCTCGGGAGCAAGACGTTCGATAGAGCTGTAAAGTCTGAATTCCTTTTCCCTGCCCTTTGCCTTGGAAAGCTGTTCAACGGCTTTACGGAGAAGATTAGCTCTCGGATCGGAAATGGAGTAAACAGCGTGACCCATACCGTAAATAAGACCTGAACGATCGAAGCCTTCCTTATGAAGAAGCCTTGCAAGATATGCACGCACCTCGTCCTCGTCCTCCCAATCGGAGATATGGTTCTTCATATCATCAAACATCATTGAAACCTTGATATTTGCGCCGCCGTGCTTAGGACCCTTCAATGAAGCAAGCGCCGCAGAAATTGCGGAATATGTGTCTGTACCCGAAGAGGTGACAACATGCGTTGTAAAGCTGGAATTATTTCCGCCGCCATGCTCAGCATGAAGAACGAGCGCAAGATCGAGGATAGTTGCCTCAAGCTCAGTAAAGCTGCTGTCGGGACGGAGCATATGAAGGATATTTTCGGCAGTCGAATACTCTGCAACGGGCTGATGAATAAAGAAGCTGCCACCGTCTATATAATAATTTTTGGCGTGATAGCTATACACCGTGATAAGGGGAAGGAGCGATATCAATTCAAGTGACTGGCGCATAACATTCGGCAAAGAGAGGTCATTCGGAGCGTCGTCATAGGAATAAAGCGTAAGAATGCCTCTTGAAATTCCGTTCATGATATCCTCGCTCGGCGATTTCATAATGATATCACGGACAAACGTTGTAGGAAGCTTGCGATAGTCTGCAAGAATACGCTTGAATTTATCGAGAGCCTGCTCATTCGGAAGCTCTCCGAGGAGTAAAAGATATGTTATTTCCTCAAAGCCGAAGCGTCTTTTTCCGATAAAGCCGTCAACGAGATCGTTTATATTATATCCACGATAATAAAGCTCGCCCTCGCAGGGTACGGACTGACCGTCAACGGTTTTTGAAGAAATGATCTCGGATATTTCGGTAAGTCCTGCAAGCACGCCCTTTCCGTTAATATCTCTAAGACCTCTTTTTACGTCATACTTTGTATAAAGCTCAGGGTCGATATTCCCGTTTTTCTTGCATATATCGGTAAGCTCGATTATATCGGGTGTAACATTTGCAAAATTATAATTTGAAGCCATTAATGATCTTTCCTTTCAGAGATATTTTATAT
>CAZUDC010000048.1:0-9657 GCA_964619105.1 uncultured Ruminococcus sp. | reverse complement strand
GGAGAGATCTACTATGAGAAAAAATTTTGGAGCAAAGCCGATCTTGTATCCCCAGCCTGTTTTTATAATCGGTTCATATGATGAAAACGGCGTGCCTGACGCAATGAACGCCGCATGGGGAGGTATAAGCGAAAGCAACGAGATATCCATATGCCTTAGTGAAAATCATAAAACTGTAAAAAATATTCTTGAAAGAAAAGCCTTTACAGTAAGTATGGCAACGGCAGATACTGTCGTCCCTTGCGATTATGTAGGACTTGTTTCGGGCAATGATGTAAAAAACAAGCTTGAAAAAGCAGGTTTTCATACTGAAAGGAGTGAATTTGTTGACGCTCCCATTATTGTTGAATTGCCGATGGCTGTTGAATGCAGATTTATAAGCTATGATGAAAAAAGCTGTCGTATGGTGGGCGAAATAGTCAATGTCTGCGCAGATGAAAGCGTGCTTACAGACGGTAATATTGACCCTGCAAGGCTTCGCCCGATAACCTATGACGGAATGAATCACGCATATTATGTCCTTGGGGAAAAGGTCGGAAACGCATTCAAGGACGGTGCGGCATTAAGGTAAAAGAGGTGTGAACTATGAGCAAAAGGGTTCTTATTTTATCGGGAAGTCCAAGAAAGGGCGGAAATTCCGATTTGCTTTGCGATGAATTTGCAAGAGGAGCGGCAGAAAGCGGCAACGAGGTTGAAAAGATAAGAGCTGCTGAAAAAAACATCGGTTATTGCCGTGCCTGTTATGCTTGTAAGGAAAGCGGAAAATGCGTTATAAAGGACGATATGGCTGATGTGCTTCAAAAAATGATAGACGCTGACGTTATCGTGCTTGCAAGCCCTGTGTATTTTTATTCGATAGACGCACAGCTTAAGGCAGTCATTGATCGTACTGTTGCACGCTGGCTGGAGGTAAGGGACAAGGAGTTTTATTACATAGTAACAGCTGCTGACGAGAAAAAAGCCTCCGCAGAAACAACAATTGCCTGCTTCCGAGGATATGCCGACTGCGTTGAAGGTGCAAAGGAAATGGGAATAATTTACGGTATGGGTGCATATGAAAAGGGTGAAATAAAAAATCACCCTGCTATGAATGAAGCATATGAAATGGGAAAAAGAGTTTGATAAAAAAGCTGTGCAGGAATGTACAGCTTTTTCTTTGGTTTTGATATCTATATGTAATTTTTCAACCCGACAGAGAATATAATTGAAGCAGATAATACAAAAATAGGAGAGATCAGAATGTCGGAAAAAAACGGACTTGCAACTTCCTATGCCGAACAGCTGTTAAAAAGCTGCGGTGAAAATACCATTGCTTCAAAAAGGAAAAATGCTCCGCTGAAAATCTTTCTCGGGCAGTTCCGTGACGCAATGGTTATGATATTGCTTGCGGCAACTGCTGTTTCTGCGTTTCTCGGAGAGGTCTATGACGCACTTGCGATAGCAGTTATTGTTCTGCTCAATGCGATACTCGGGTTCATTCAGGAATATAAAACCGAAAAAACTCTTGCGGCTCTTAAGGATATGACAGCTCCGACAGCCAAGGCTTATCGTGACGGAGGGCTTGCCGTTATTCCTGCGGCTAAGCTTGTTCCTGGGGATATTATCGAGCTTGAAGCGGGCGACAGAGTTCCTGCGGACGCTGTTATACTTGAATGCAGCTCCTGCTATGCGGATGAGAGTATTTTAACGGGCGAATCAGTACCCGTTTCAAAAAATCAAGGCTCACCTGATGATACGGATAATTCCGTTGGACGGTCGTGTTTTCTTTACAGCGGAACTGTTGTAACAAAGGGCAATGCCTTGGCAAAGGTCACTGCGACAGGCTTTTCTGCACAGGTCGGACGGATCTCGGGAATGCTCAGCGACATTGACGAGGGCGAAACGCCTTTGCAAAAACGTCTTGGCGAGCTTGGGAAGACTGTTGCGATAATATGTATAATTGTATGTATTGCGGTTGCAGGTGCAGGAATACTTCGAGGAGAGCCGCCGTTTGATATGCTTATGACGGGAATATCCGTTGCAATCGCCGCCATTCCTGAGGGACTTCCTGCAACGGTTACTATCGCTCTTGCACTTGCCGTCAGACGTATGCTTTCAAGAAAGGCACTTGTACACAGGCTTCATTCGGTGGAAACTCTTGGCTGTACATCGGTTATCTGCACGGACAAGACGGGAACTGTCACGGAAAATAAAATGACTGCTGTAAGAGCCTTCTGTGGAGGCAGGGGATATGATATTTCGGGCAGAGGTTATTCCCTGAACGGTACTTTTTCCGAAAGCGGAAAATCGGTTGATACAGCAGAGGATAAGCTACTTACAGCCTTGCTAAGCTGCTCTGTTTTATGCTCAAATGCAAAAATAACCGAACTGGAAAAAAGCCATTCCGGCAAAAACGTTGGAATTCAGGGAGATCCGACGGAAGCGGCATTGCTTGTAATGGCGGCAAAGGCAGGGATCACTTCGGAAAAGATATGTTCAGCCTGCCGCAGGATCTCGGAAATACCTTTTGACAGTGAAACTCGGCGAATGTCTGTTATATGCAATGTCGGAGGAGCAAAAAAGGCTTTTTCCAAGGGAGCGGTCGATGTGATTTTGCCCTGCTGTACGGAAATTATGACAAAGGACGGAATTAAGCCGCTTACATCATCATTAAGGCGAAAAATATTGTCTGAAAATGAAAAAATGGCTGATGAAGCCTTGCGTGTGCTTGCTTTTTGTGAAAAAATTGGCGATGCTTCCGATTTGGAGAACGGTATGGTATTTCTCGGGCTTGTTGGAATGACCGACCCGCCCCGACCCGAGGCGATAGAGGCGGTAAAGCTTTGCAAAAAAGCCAAGATACGCACGGTTATGATAACAGGCGACCATAAAAACACCGCCGCCGCTGTTGCAAAAAAGGCGGGGATATTTCAGGATGGAGATTTTGTTTTAACAGGTAAGGAGCTTGCACGTCTTTCCGATGATGAGCTTGATTCACGGCTTAATAGAATTTCTGTTTATGCAAGAGCAACTCCCGAGGATAAGCTCAGAATAGTTCGAGCGTTCAAACGCAGGGGCGAGATTGTCACTATGACAGGCGACGGAGTAAATGACGCACCGGCGGTAAAGGAAGCTTCCGTTGGTATATCTATGGGAATAACCGGGACGGATGTCGCAAAGGAGGCGGCTGACGTGGTTCTGCTTGACGATAATTTTGCAACGCTTGTTAAGGCGGTCGAGCAGGGCAGAGGTGTTTATACCAATATAAGGAAATTTGTGCGTTATCTTCTTTCCTGCAATATAGGAGAGGTTCTGACGATGCTTCTTGGTATAGCAGCAGGTCTGCCGACTGTCCTTTTGCCAACACAATTGCTGCTTGTAAATCTTGCAACGGACGGATTGCCTGCTGTCGCACTCGGAGTTGAGCCTGTCGATCCTGAATGTATGAACCGGCCGCCGAGAAAAGCTGATGAAAGCTTCTTTTCGGGCGGTCTGCTGAAAAAAATAATATTCAGGGGTGTGCTGATAGGCTTATGTACGCTTGGCTGTTTTATTTTTACTTTGCATATGTCGGGCAGTACCGAATCGGCAAGAACGGCGGCGCTTTTTACCCTTGTAATGACACAGCTTGCACATGTTTTTGAATGCAAATCGGAAAGCAGGAATATTTTTACAGTTCCTTATTTCAATAATCCGAAGCTCATTCTGGCGGCATTGTCCTCGTTGATAATAATATTTGCGGCGATATATCTTCCCTTTATGCAGGCAGTATTTTCAACCGTTGCACTTTCGTATGAACAGCTTGGGATCGCATTTGGCTTTGCAATGGCGGCACCCCTTTTGCAGTGTGTGATAAGAAAATAACAAAAACGGCGTACCTTATATGATACGCCGTTTGAATTATTACTTTTTCTCAACCATAAGCGAGCAGACAAGATTTGAAAATGCGAGAGGATCCTCGATCGGCATCCCCTCAATGAGAAGTGCCTCTGTATACAAAATACGGCTGTAATCGGCAAGCTTGGTTTTGTCAGTATCGTAAAGCTCCTTAAGTACAGCGAAAATCTTATGCTTCGGATTTATTTCAAGAACCTTTTGCGCCTTTACATTCCGATCGTCGGGCATTGCTGCAAAGGTCTTTTCCATTTCAAGGGAGATCTCACCCTCGTTTGTTATGCAGACAGGATGCGATCTCAGACGTTCGGAGAGCTTAGCAGCATTGACCTTTCCGTCAAGCGCCTTTGCTATCTCATCAAGCATATCCTTGCTTTCCTCGGCAAGCTTGTTGAATTCCTCCCTTTCCTCGGGTGTGTCAAGGTCAAGGTCAGCGTCTGATACGGATTTGAACTGCTTTTCGTTATATTCGCCGAGAACCTTTATTGCAAATTCGTCAACGCTTTCGGTGAGATAAAGTATCTCATAGCCCTTATCCTTTACGACCTCTGTCTGTGGGAGAAGATCAACCTTATCAACAGCTTCACCTGCTGCATAATAGATATACTTCTGATCCTCCTTCATACGTTCGGTGTATTCTTCAAGCGTTACAAGCTTCTTTTCGTTTGAGGAATGGAACATCAGCAGATCCTTTAACAGCTCTTTATTTGCGCCGTAGCCGTTGTAAACGCCGAACTTTATCTGCATTCCAAAGGATTTCCAGAATTTTTCATATTTTTCACGGTCATTATTGAGCATCTTTTTTAGCTCGTTCTTTATTGTCCTTTCAAGTGACTTTGAAATAAGCCTGAGCTGACGGTCATGCTGAAGCATTTCTCTTGAAATATTAAGTGAAAGATCCTGCGAATCGACAAGTCCTCTTACAAAGCAGAAGTGGTCGGGAACAAGCTCCTCGCATTTATCCATAATAAGAACGCCGCTTGAATAGAGCTGAAGTCCCTTTTTGAAATTTTTGGTGTAAAAATCCATCGGTGGATTTTCGGGAATATAAATCAAAGCGTCATAGGTGGCCGTACCCTCCGTTTTGGAGTGGATATGGCAGAGAGGATCGCAGTAATCGTAATATTTTTCCTTATAGAATTTGTTATATTCCTCGTCCGTAAGCTCGTTTTTATTTTTACGCCAGATAGGCGTCATACTGTTGAGAGTTTCTTCTGCAACGGTAGTTTCATACTCAGCAGGAATATCGTCAACTCCCGTACCCTCTTTAAGATGATCATGCTCAATATCCATTTTAATCGGATAATGAATATAGTCTGAATACTTCTTGACGAGTGATTTGATTTTCCACTGCATAAGAAATTCGCTGTATTCCTCATCATCGGTATCGTCCTTAAGGAAGATTTTTACCTGAGTACCAACGCTGTCCTTTTCGGCTTCTTCAACGGTGTATCCGTCAACACCTTCTGATTTCCAAAGATAAGCCTGCTCCGAGCCGAATGCCTTAGTCAGTACCTGAACCTCCTTGGCTACCATAAAAGCGGAATAGAAGCCAACACCGAACTGACCGATAATGTCAACGTCCTCTGCGGTGTTGTTTTCATCACTCTTAAAACCGAGCGAACCGCTGTTTGCGATAGTACCGAGGTTGCTGTCAAGCTCCTCCTTAGTCATACCGATTCCGTTATCAGATATTGTAAGTACCTTATTATCCTTATCAGCGTTAATTCTGATAAAGAAATCGGAGCGGTTCATACCAACGGTGCTGTCGGTAAGAGATTTAAAATAGAGCTTATCCATAGCGTCGCTTGCATTTGAGATGATCTCACGGAGAAAGATCTCCTTGTGAGTATAGATCGAATTGATCATCATATCAAGCAAACGCTTGGATTCTGCTTTGAACTGTTTTGTTTCTGCCATAATGTACACTTCCTCTGAATGATTAGCAAATGAATTGTATGAGTGTTAGCACTCTAACTCTTTGAGTGCTAAATAATATTATATTCCATACTTTTATCATTTTCAAGGGGTTTTGTATATTATTTACATTTTGTACATATTTTAGCTTCACAAATCAGATCGTACAAGCCGTCCTGTGAAAGCACACCTCTTTTAAGTTCCTTTGGCAGAAGACCTTTTTCGTCAAGCTCGTAATCTTTGAGCCATTGACCGTTTTCGTAATACTCTTTTAGAACCGTTAATGCTTCTGAAGGTTCGTTGGATTTTTCGCCTTTTTCATGCAGAAGCAAGGTCTTATCAAAAAGAAGCTCCATAACCTTGATCCGTTTAATAGAGGACTTTATTTCATTATTCATAAATTCACCTGTTGTTGACAAGAAACCGATAAAATGCTATAATTCTTTAAATGGCTGTTTATTCCTGCTCAAAGGTAAGTATAGTTTTCCTTGTGAGCATAAGGAAAAGTCCTATCGGAACAAACATCAGAAGCATTTCCACGTCTTCGGCAAAAAGATTAACAGCAACAGGAGCAATTGCCGCAGCAACTCCGTAAAGCCTTTGTTTAAGCATATTCCTGCGATGAACGGCGAGCTTTATAAGCTTTATCGGCGGTTCGTGAGCGATCTCGGACGTATTGATGAGTATTTCTTTTTTTACAGTGTTCATCATTTTTCTCCTTTTTCATACATATGTTCGACACTTTTGTTCTGGTATGTATTATAGAACAAATGTATTGATTTGTCAAGAGTTTTTTTAAATTTATTTTTTTATCGTACCACTTTTTGGACAGATCGGGGGGTGAGATGATGAAAGCTTTCCTGCTTATGCTTGAAAATACTTTAGAAATCTGGAAATATGATGAGCTTTTTCGTTATATCTCACGGGAACAATGTGAAAAAATCAGCAAAATGAAGAATGACGGCGATAAAAAGCGTTCCCTTTTTGCCCATTTGCTTATAAAAAAAGCCGCCTCGGAACAGCTTTCAATTCCTTTTTCGGAAATCAGAGTAAAAAAAGACGTTTACGGCAAGCCTTATATATGTGAAAAAGAAAAATATTTTTTTTCCGTGGCACATTCAGAAAATGCCGTTCTTTTTTCGGGCGATTTTGAAGAGGTCGGTGTTGATATTGAGCTTCTGCGTGAGCGTAAGCTTCAGCCGACAAGGCGTTTTTTCACGGAAAAAGAGCTTTTGCGGATAAATTCGGATGACGATTTTTTTACTGTATGGACAAGAAAGGAGGCATATTCAAAGCTTATCGGAAAAGGGCTTTCGGCGAAATTTTCCGCCTTTGATGTTACAGATGATAGTACAGGCTGTGAATATTATTCTGGAAAATACGGAGAGTATATTTTTTCAATATGCTCAAAAGGAAAAATTGAAATGCCGCGCGTTATTATTGAAAGTGAGTTTGTAAACAGATTGTTCACTTGAAGTTTACAAAATATCTGAATAATAATTGCTGTTCCGGATTGTATTCTAAACAGAAAAATAACATAAAGGAGCTGTGAACACTATGAAAAAAAGAATGAACACTGCGGCGGCGATAATGTCGTTATTGCTTCTGACCTCCTGCGCAAAGTCAAATGATACTATGGCTGTAGACGACAGCAAGGGAGCGAATTTTGACACATTCATCTATACTGAAAGCGCTGATTCAAACTATCAGGACTATTCATTGTATGAATCGTCAGAGGGTACTAATTATGATGAAGAGTTAGCTGTGAGCGAAGCAGCCGGTAGCGATACCTCCGACAGCACACTTGAAGCTAATGCAATAGAAAAGGAAATGCTTGTTTATACCTGCAATATGAAGGTGGACGTGCTTGACTTTGAAAATGCGGTGAGCGTCTTTAAAAAGCAGCTTGACGAATGCGGCGGCTTTGTTGAAAATGAAAGCTATTCCGACGGCGGTTCAACCGGCAGATGGTATTATGAAAACGAGGAAAGATGGCATACATATTCTGCCACAGTCCGCGTTCCGGGCAGTGAATATGAAAGCTTTTGCAACGGAACGGCGGCTCTTGGCGACTTGAGAAGCCGAAATGCAAACGTTGATAACGTAAGCACGGAATACAACGACCTTTCAACAACTCTGGAAATTTATGAAGCCAAGGAAAAGCGCTACATAGCCCTACTTGCCGAAATTACTGAGGATAAATATGCTGTCAGCGTTGAGCATGAGCTTACCGAGCTTCAGGTCGATATTGCCAAGATAAGATCCCGTATGAATAAAATCAAAACCGATGTTGCATATTCCTATGTCAATATAACCATAAGCGAGGTCAGGGAATATGTTGAGGAGCCTGTTAAGACTGATACCTTTATCCAGAGGCTTGGAAATACGATCACCGATACGGCAAAGGGCTTTGTCAATTTCCTTGAAGCATTGCTTATGTTTATAATTGAGGTCCTGCCATACCTTGTATTTATAGGAATAATCGTTGTTCCGATAATTGTTTCTGTGAAGAAAAAAAGACGCAGAAGGGCTGAAAAAAAGGCTGCCTCCGCTCCCGAAAAGCCGATTGAAAGGGAAGAAAATACTTGACTTGTGATGTCGGCTATTGTATAATGATAATAGAAATCAATAAACGAAAGGGAGCTTGTTTTTATGAGCAAAATTCTTGTTACAGGCGGCGCAGGCTTTATCGGAAGTCATACCTGTGTCGAGCTTCTTGGTGCAGGCTATGAAATAGTAGTCCTTGATAATTTTTCCAATTCCAAGCCCGAGGCTCTTGACAGAATAAAGAAGATCAGCGGAAAGGATTTCGGATTTTATGAAACCGATCTGCTTGATTATGAAGGTACAAAAAAGGTTTTTGAGGAAAATAAGATAGACGCTGTTATCCATTTCGCAGGTCTTAAGGCTGTCGGAGAATCCTGTGCGAAGCCCGTTGAGTATTACCATAATAATATTACAGGAACGCTTGATCTTATTCGTGCAATGCGTGAAAACGGCTGCAAAAAAATTGTATTTTCTTCCTCTGCAACGGTTTACGGTATGAATAATCCCATTCCGTTTGATGAATCGATGCCGACCTCTGCAACAAATCCTTACGGCTATACAAAGGTCATGATTGAGCAGATCCTGAGAGATACTGCCAAGGCTGACAGCGAGTGGAGCGTAGCGCTTCTCCGCTACTTCAATCCTATCGGCGCTCATGAAAGCGGACTTCTCGGCGAAAATCCGAATGGAATACCGAATAATCTTATGCCCTATATCGCACAGGTCGCAGTCGGAAAGCTGCCCTGCCTGAGCGTTTTCGGAAATGACTACGATACCGTTGACGGTACGGGAGTGCGTGATTATATCCATGTTGTCGATCTTGCCAAGGGTCATCTTTGTGCGGTTAAGTATGCTCTCGAAAATAAGGGCTGTGAGGCTGTAAACCTCGGTACAGGTAAGGGTACAAGCGTGCTTGAGCTTGTTCACGCATTTGAAAAGGCTTCGGGCAAGGCTATCAACTATAAGATCACCGACAGACGTCCCGGCGATATTGCTGAATGCTATGCAAATACCGATAAGGCAAAGAAGCTTTTCGGCTGGTCTGCACAGTTCGGCGTTGAAAAAATGTGCGAGGACAGCTGGAGATTTACCGAAAAAAACCCAAATGGAATGTGAGATACTTATACTAAACACCATTTGAAATTTGGAAAAAATTAAGCCGGCAAGCTTGAATAAATGGATTCTGGCACAGATTTTTTCTGTATTTTATTGGTGTTTGGTATTACGCATAACTTAGGCAAGATGTCCCCCTCGTCTAAATCGGTGGGTTCCATTTACTGTTCAGTGGGAGTTCAATCTCCCACTGAACATTTGCTTCGT
>CAZUDC010000047.1:0-9719 GCA_964619105.1 uncultured Ruminococcus sp. | reverse complement strand
GGTGTGGGACGGGGGAAAACTTGGAGATTACATCAAAGAGTTACCTATCGTCATCGTTCGAGATGATTGCAACAACAATGGAAAAGAAAAGGCTGGGACTTATCAACAAAGGCTGTGTTGTTGTTCCGAAGCACTTGACATTACAAATGGCAAGCGAGTGGATGAGATTGTATCCAAACGCAAAGCTGCTGGTTGCCCGTCCCGAAGATTTTACAAAGGACAACCGACAGAAATTTATCGCACGTTGCGTAACAGGCGATTATGACGCAGTAATTATGTCTTTCACGCAGTTTGAAAGAATACCGATGTCAGACCAGTACCGCAAGCAGTTTATGGAACGTGAGCTGAACGAAATTATGGATGCTCTTGAGGAAGTCGATGATACCGACAGAGTTTCCGTAAAGGCTCTTGAACGTCAGAAAAGGCAGATTGAAGAACGCTTGGAAAAACTGTTGTCCTCCAAAAAAGATAACTCCCTTTGCTTTGAAAAGCTGGGATTTGATTATCTTGTCTGCGACGAGGCTCACAACTGTACGACACGTTCGTAACTGAAAAGGTTACGCACAGGTCTGTACTGAAAATAAATATAAGTACAGTTCATGGAGAACTGATATTCCAAAAGGTGGAATGATGGAGTAACGCCCTGAAACGCCTTACTTGATACTGCGGCATGCGTCCGTTTTATGCAATAAAAACGGTGGTATGAAGTCCGCTGAAGTCGGCAGAAATCTGCCCAAACAGAGTAGCAATACTGCTGTGGAAATCGCCTTAGAGGTAAGGTGTGCAGATGATATGCCGGAGTTCTATAAAATATCTATGGTGAGAATGTCGTCTGATAAACGACTGACGAATATCCGAATGTACAGGTCTAAAGCGCTAAACGGCAGAAATGTCGTTCTCTGTAGTACAGAGGTATGTGGGGTAAAGTAAAATTAGTTGTTATGAAATTCCCTGCGGCTTTACAGGAGCCGCCCAGCATACAGGACTATAGGATACACCTAAGGGTATATGCAAAGATAGGAATATCGGAACGTGGAAAGGTCGGAGCATGAAGCTGATTGCAGGCCATGAAGTGCTGAAATGGAAAATGCTTTGGCATATAACATTTCTTTATCCGATTGAGAGTGACGGCACAGTACCTATGAAACAGTGATAACAAGCTGTGGAGGGATAGCCGTTAGTCATTTCAGAAAAATTAAAAATTTAAACGATTGATATTCAGAGGTTCGAGTATGACTAAGAAAAGCGAAATCCCTTTAAGGAGAGTAACTGACTTTGACAAAGAAGAAGCCCCAGAAGAAAAGCCGTTTACGCAATGCGGAATATTACGACCTGCAAAGCATATTTGACAGATTGTACGAGAAAAGCAAGCAGAATTATGTTTTCCAACATCTTATGCAAATTATCTCAAGCGAGGAAAATATAAAGCTTGCGTATCGCAACATCAAGAAAAATAAGGGCAGTAAAACCGCAGGCACAGATGGTAAAACAATCAAAGACTTGGAAAAATGGAAAACCGAAAATCTTATTTCACACATACAGAAAAGGCTGGATTTTTATCAGCCGAACAAAATCCGAAGAGTAGAAATTCCTAAAGGCGACGGGCGAATGCGACCGCTTGGAATACCCTCAATTATGGACAGGCTTATTCAGCAATGTGTTCTACAGGTCTTAGAGCCGATATGCGAAGCAAGATTTCATGAACGCAGTAACGGTTTCAGACCGAACAGAAGCACAGAGCATGCGCTTGCGCAGGTTTACAAAATGATACAGACACAACATCTATACTATGTCGTTGATGTTGACATAAAAGCATTCTTTGATAATGTACAGCATGGAAAGCTGTTGAAGCAAATGTGGACACTTGGCATACGGGATAAAAAGTTGTTAAAAATCATTTCCGTAATGCTGAAAGCCGAGGTTGCAGGAGTTGGTTTTCCCGAAAAAGGCACGCCGCAAGGCGGAATAATCTCCCCACTGTTATCTAACATTGTTCTGAACGAGTTGGATTGGTGGATAACAAGCCAATGGGAAACCTTACCTACCCGAAAGGAATACAAGGGCAAGGAACTGAAAACAGGTACTGTTGACAGAAGCAGAGCATATAACGCACTACGCAAAACAAATCTTAAAGAGTGCTTTATTGTAAGATATGCAGATGATTTTAAAATCTTCTGCCGAAGTCATAAGGACGCTGTTAAAATTTTTGAAGCCATTAAGCAATGGCTGAAAGAAAGATTGGGTTTAGAAATAAGCCCTGACAAATCCAAAATCGTCAATCTTAAAAAGACCTGTTCGGAATTTCTGAAATTCAGAATTACAGCAAAACCAAAAGGCAAAAACAAACAAGGTGAAACCAAGTATGTTGTGAAATCAAACTTATCTGACAAGGCTGTCATGAAAATAAAGGATAAGGTATCGCAGACTGTACGGTTAATTCAAACTCCGAAAAATGAAAAAGAGGAATACAAGCACGTTACCTATTATAATTCCTATGTAATCGGTGTTCATAATTATTATCGGTTTGCAACTCATGTCCGAAAGGATTTTGACAAAATCGCTTTTCAAGTCACTCGGCAATTCTACGCAAGAACAAGAAGAAAATTAAAGAGGAAAGGAGGTCAACTCAGCGGATATATCAAAGAGCATTACGGGAAAAGTATGGAAATGCGTTTTATAAACGGAAATCCTATTGTTCCTATTGCGTATGTACAGCATAAAAATCCAATGGATAAAAAGAAATCCGTAAATAAATATACAGCGGCTGGACGTGAAGAAATCCATAAAAATCTTCAAAAGACAAATATGGAAATTCTACATTACCTAATGCGAAACCCTATACCAAACCGCAGTATTGAATATAATGATAATCGGCTATCGCTGTACTGTGCTTCACAAGGCAAATGCAGTATTACTCGCGTAATTCTTGAAATTGATGAAATACACTGTCATCATATAATTCCGTATTCAAAAACGAGAGATGACAGCTACGGAAATCTTGTTTTAATCAGCAAGGACGTACATCATTTACTGCACGCTGTCAGTGAAGAAATAATTGCATTTTATATGCAAAAGCTCAAACTATCCGACAAGCAGCTTGAAAAAGTGAACTATTACAGAAAACTTCTTAATCTTGCAGAAATCTAATGGTACATAATTCTTTGTAAATCAATCGTGTTATCACATAATTAACTGAAATGATGGAACGCCGTATGAGGGGAAACTCTCACGTACGGTGTGAGGCGGGGGAAAAGATGGAGATTGCATCAAAATCTTACCTATCGTTAAAAGTGTCTACTCTGCGGCTTTGCCGCAGGGGTGGCACACATACAAGAACTGCTTTGTAACAACAAAAATGTCAAACGTGGCAGGTGTGCAGACAACAGCGGCACAAAAGTCAGAGGATATGCTTATGAAAACGCAGTATCTCAATGATAAGTACGGCTGTAACAATATCCTTTTTGCAACGGGAACTCCCGTCAGCAATTCAATGGTAGAGTTTTACGTTATGCAGAGATACCTCCGTCCCGACCTGCTTAAAAATGCAGGACTCCAGACCTTTGACGATTGGGCGAGTACATTCGGTGAGGTGGTATCACAGCTTGAAATCAAGCCTGCGGGCAACGGCTTTCAGATGAAGAACCGTTTCAGCAAGTTTGTGAATATCCCTGAGCTTATGCAGATGTATAAGGAATTTGCGGATATTCAGACGCCCGATATGATTAAGCTCCCTGTGCCGAAGCTGAAAACAGGAGAGCCGATTGTTGTAACTGCAAAACCCGATGACAGACAAAAGGCTTATATGAAAGAGCTTGCGGCACGTTCCGAAGCTATCCACAACGGCAATATTGACCCGTCCGTTGATAATATGCTGAAAATAGTGCGCTGTTAAACGCACAAATGTATCTCCCTCGCAGAGGGATATTATTAGAAGAAAATAATAGGAATAATCGGTTTACTTCAAGTGGAAACACAAGGAGGACAATAGCATACCGATAAAGCGGATAAGGCAATAGCTGCAATTTGTCGATGTTCCGCAAATTCCGTGTCCTATGGTTAAGGCTATACTGCTTGAACCTTAATTCCGACTTGGTGCACAGCATCGCCCATTGGAAAGCAGATGAAACCAATGTCACTGTATATTTGCTGTTGTGATTTTGGGCAAATAACTTCTTGCAGTGAAAGAGCACATAACGAATGTGAATAAAGGAATGAGTAAGGAACCTAAGGGATACTCGATACGTACATTTGTGACGGATTACAGGATTGCCTAAGGGACGAGAGTCCTATGGTAACGGAGCTGTCATAGTAGTCCGAGAACGGGAAAGCCGTTTACATGGCGAAGGACAGCAGGTAATTTTGATTGATTAGAAAGGAGTAGGTGCGTGAGATGCGTACAGCCAAAACTATTTTAACAGTCATTCAGGAAAGAGGAAAACGAAAACTGCCTCTGGAGAGAGTATATAAAATGCTCTTTAACAGAGATTTGTATTTGGCGGCTTATGCAAAGCTGTATTCCAACAGCGGAGCAATGACAAAAGGCGCAACAGATGAAACTGTTGACGGTATGTCAATACAGAAAATTGATAATATCATTGCGGCACTGCGTGAAGAAAAGTATCAGTGGACACCCGTAAGACGTGAATATATTCCGAAGAAAAACGGTAAAAAGCGTCCGTTGGGGTTGCCTGCATGGAGTGATAAACTACTTCAAGAGGTTATCCGAATGATACTGGAAGCGTATTATGAACCGCAGTTCAGTGAGCATTCACACGGTTTCAGACCCAATAGAGGCTGTCATACAGCATTGCAGGAAATACAGGTATGGAAAGGCACAAAGTGGTTTATTGAGGGCGATATATCAAAATACTTTGATACTATTGACCATGATGTATTGCTTGGAATAATCGGAAAATCATTTCATGACGGAAGATTTTTAAGGCTTATTCAGAATGTATTGAAAGCAGGGTATATAGAGGACTGGAAATTTGGCAAAACCATAAGCGGAACTCCGCAGGGCGGAATTGTAAGTCCAATACTTGCAAATATCTATCTTAATGAATTTGATAATTGGATAGAAACAGCAATGCTGGAAAAATACAATGTTGGTAAAAGGAAGAAATCCAATCCCGAATATAATAAGTTCAATGCCCAAATAGCCGAATGCTATGCAAAAGGCGATGTTGAAACAGCAAAAAAGCTGAAAATTCAGCGGCGTAATATTCCATCTGTAAATACGCATGATGACAGTTACAGAAGATTACGCTATGTACGATACGCAGATGATTTTATTCTTGGATTTACAGGACCGAAATCAGAAGCGGAAGAAATCAAAAAGGAAATCGGTAAATTTTTAAGTGATAAACTGAAACTGACATTATCGGCAGAGAAAACGCTGATTACAAATGCCAGTACAAAAGCGGCACGATTTCTGAATTATGAAATTAAAGTACAGAAAGCTGATGATTACATAACAGGCGGCAGAAGAACAGCAAACGGAGTAGTTGGGTTATTTATTCCTAAAGATGTGATTAATGCGAAATGTGCCGAGTATATGAGAAATGGAAAAACAATTCACAGAGGTGCATTGCTTCTTGATGAGGATTTTTCAATCGTAGAAAGGTATCAGCAGGAATACAGAGGTATAGTGCAGTATTATGCTCTTGCTCAGAATTTATGCTGGTTGAGCAGACTTCACTGGATAATGGAAGGCTCGCTTTTGAAAACATTAGCATTTAAACATCGTTCCACTATGAAGAAAATGAAAGCAAAATATCAATCGGAAACTGTTGATAAGAAAACAGGCAAAACCATGAAATGCTTGAAAGTTGTTGTGGAACGAGGAGAGAAACGTCCTTTGATAGCACAATGGGGCGGTATCTCATTATCATATCAAAGACACGCAGTTATTAGTGATACTCCTTATCAGGTTTATGGCGGCAGAACTGAACTTATCAAACGTCTGCTTGCAAATCAATGTGAATTGTGCGGAAGTACGAAAAATATTGAGGTGCATCATATTCGTAAACTTGCAGATTTGAACATAAAAGGCAGAAATGAAAAGTCAGCTTGGGCGCAACTTATGGTTAAACGCAATAGGAAAACTCTTGTATTATGTCATAGTTGTCATGTTCAAATCCATAATGGTAAGAAATCCTGAAATAAAATTACTGGAGAGCCGTGTGCGACGAAAGTCGCAAGCACGGTTCGGGGAGGGGCAAACGGAAAAGGAATAGCAATATTACCTCGCTGGTTGCCTACTCTACACGCACGAAGCAAGGCTTTTGGGACTTGATTCACGCTGTATTTTCAAGGAAGCAGAGCCTTCTCCCGACAGTAAGGTTATGAAGCTGCTTGATAACCTTGAACAGAACTACCGTGAAACTATGGAACAGAAAGGTGTGCAGATTGTATTCTGTGACATTGCTATTAACGAGGATTCAGAGCATTTCTCGGTATATGAAGCAATCAAGGCTGACCTTGTGAAGCGTGGTATTCCGAAAGAGGAAATTTGCTTTGCTGGTGACGCACAGACAGATAAGGCGAGAGCCGAAATGTTTGAACAGCTCAGAAAGGGTGAAAAGCGTTTAATAATCGCTTCGACCTCAAAGCTGGGAACAGGTGCTAACGTTCAGGACAAGATTTGTGCGATTCACCACTTGGATATTCCGTGGAAGCCTGCCGACCTTACACAGCAGGACGGACGAGGTATCAGACAGGGCAACAGCTTTGATGAGGTAGGTATTTATCACTATCTGACAGAGGAAACCTTTGACGCATATATGATGGGTATTATAACGAACAAAGCAAAGTTCATCAATCAGATTATGACATCAAAAGACCCTGTGCGTGTTTCTGAGGATGTGGATGAAATGGTGCTTACATATTCACAAATGCAGGCAATCGCCTCGGGAAATCCTATGATTAAGGAGAAAATTCAGCTTGACAATGATATTGCAAATCTGAAAAACCTTGAAGCAGAGCATAAGAAAATGGTGTTTTCAATGCAGGAGCTTGCGGAACGTAAGCTGCCGCAGACCATTGACAATTATGCGGATTTGCTTCAGAAGGCAAGCGGAGATTTAAAGGCTTTCCAAGAACAGCACCCCGATAATGCGGAGTTTAAAATGGAAATCGGCGGAAAGATTTTTGATGAAAGAGCCGATGTGGGCGAGCAGATTGAAAAAGCAATCATTAAATGTTCAACTACTGGAGAGAGTGTAAAGTTGGGCGAGTATTTCGGTTTTGACGTTTCCATTGAGAAAAATCCCGCAAACAGCAATTTCTTCAACAGCGGTACTCCCTGTGTTGCGGTATTGCAGGGTAATCTGAAATACACCTCCGAGGTTTCCCTCGGAAACAATGTGGGTAATGTCCGCCGTATTGAAAACCTTGCAGGTATTCAGATAAATCAGAAAATTCAGCAGCTTTCCGCTAATCTTGATAAGGCGAAAAGCGACCTTGAAGAAGCAAAAGCGAATGTTGCAAAGCCTTTCGGACGTGCAGAGGAACTTGCAGAAAAGCAAAAGCGGCTTGAATATGTAAATGCACAGCTCAGTACAGACGAAAATGACGATGAGCCTATGCCTGTATCGGACATTCCGACAGAGAATGAGCCTGTGCAAGCCGCAAGTGTGGTGGTTGCTATGCCTACACCTGCATATACGGCGGACAAGATAAATCCTAAACCGCAGACTCTGCCTGATTTACAGCAGCCGAAGGTTGACAGTGGATTTATAAAGCGAAAGGCAAGGTAAAGAAAAATGCCCCGAAAATCGGAGCATTAAATCTTTTTCGTGATATTCTGACCGCCGTATAGAAAACGAGCGATATTTACTGTTTCCTCGGTTTCGTTAATGGTGTAAAAGAGAAGATAATTTGAAATAACGGCGTAGTGATAACCTCTTTCAGCGAGCTTTTCATCGTGGTAGAGAGGATAAAGAAAAGGATTGTCCTTTATGTAGGAAACAACCTCCTCTGCATTGGCGAGAAGCCTGTTTGCAGCAGTGGGGTTGTAAAGCCTATTTGAGATGTAGCTTAAAGTATCATCCAAGTCATCTGCAAAGCTTTGTGAGATTACAAGTTTATACGCCATACTTCTCTCTCAATCTGCCGAATACTTCGTCAGCGGTATATGTTTTACCTGCTTGGAACTCGGTTTCGGCTTCGTCGAGCTTCTTGTAAAGTTCTTCCTTGCTTCTGACCATAACACGTTCGGGAGCAGGGAGCTTTACTTCAAAAGGCAGACCGCCTGTGAGATTGACCTGACAGAGAAACATATTTACGGCTTCGGAAATGGAAATTCCGAGCATACCGAGAGTTTCTTCGGCATTTTCCTTAACGGTTTTATTTACACGGATATGCAGGGTTTCGGTTTTAGCCATAAAAGCACCATTCCTTTCGTTATTTCTATGATTACATTGTATCACGTTTTTTATACAAAGTCAATACATTTTTTTGAGTATTTACAGTTAGGAGGGATTATTATATTAAGAACAAGAGATGAGAGCATAGATCAGCTTTCGGAGATGATACGTCCAGAGCTGCTTCGCAAGGCTATTACACAGGGATACAGTGATGTATCCCTGTCAGTAATGGCTGATTTTAAGCCTGCGTATGCTGAAATGCTTATAAAAAGCAGTTACAAACCTGAAACGATAAACAAGCTGACAAATGCTTATATGGAAGATAAGCTCAGTATGGATGATATGTTCCGTGTAATAGATTATACCGAACATACAACGAGAAACGAGCCGTATGTTGACGCATTTCTTGAAAGCGTCGGCAATACTGTTTATCACGAAACGGCGGCAAAGGCTTTTGCGGCTGTAAATTATGAAAAGTGTTCATACAATACGGCAATAGACTATATAAAATCGGGAGCGTTTTATCCTACTGATTTTTCAAGCCTGTCCGTTACCGATAATGTGGCTGGAGAACTTCATAGTATGGGGGTTCCCTTACGAGCCTGCGAGGGTTTCAATTACTGTTATGATGCTGAAAACCTCAATGAAGCACTCGGCAACGGTGCAGCAATATTTGTCGCTGATAAGGAGCTTGCAGTTAAGGTAAGCGAAATGATGAAGCTGCCCGATTGGGAGAAGTTCCGTGATGAGGTCAGATATATTATGGGACAGAACATAGGGGAGCTGACGGGCGAAAAGCTGTCAGAGCTTCGATTTGATTACATTACCGAAAATTACAGCGTAGCTTTATATGACAAGGTAAAAGCGGAGTACGACAGCTTTATTGCTGACATAAAGAAAGAATCTGCCGATGTAATTGTGGAGTCCGCATACGAAATTGTAACAAAGGACGAAATAACGAATTACTGTCAGGAGTACACACCGAGGCTTGACGAACAGCAGTATGAAGCCTTACTATCAAGCAAAAATACGCTTCACGAGGTTTATGAGCAATGGTGCAATAACGGTGAGCTTCACGGTCTGGAGGACATCGGCATTGCACTTGAAGAAACTGCCGACAGAATAAAGGTTTCTCTTGACCGTGAAAGAGAAATGAAGCAGGCGGCAGTTAATAAGGTAATGGAAGCTGCTCCCAAACAGAAAAAGGAACAGGCTGTATTGCCTAAAAGAAAATCAAGATAGAAAAAATCCTGCCCAAAGGACAGGATTACAAATCATATTTTTTACGTCTTTTTTCAGCTTCTTCATAGACCTGATTGTCTGAACGTGCGGAAATAATGATAATTTTCATAA
>CAZUDC010000046.1:0-9793 GCA_964619105.1 uncultured Ruminococcus sp. | reverse complement strand
TCTTAGAGCATTCAGGTACGAAATAACAATAGCTTTTGCCTTTATACGAAGAAGCTTTATTTTTTGCCCAGGCAATCTCTATAACAGGCATCTTTTCTTTTTGATTCTCAGGCAAGTTTTGTTGATCTGCTTTAGTATAAAATACATTTGCAGATTGTCCACGCTTACCTACTTCATTATACAGTAAAAATACTAAGGTAGCTTCGTATACGTATTCTGATGTGTCCTTTAAGTCATCTAAGCACGGTTTTCTATCCATTCTTATTTTATTTAAGTGACGAGAACCAAAAACAGGAATATGAAATTCTGTAGCCCAATCTTTACAAGTTTTAGCTATTGACTTATGCCTATCAGTATCGGATTGAAACTTTTCATTTTTAAATCTGATATCATCAAGAGCATCTATGGCTACAATCAAATTATAATCATCGCCATACATTCCTTTTACATAAGTAACCATTTGTTGTATATACTTGTATATATCTTCAGCAGATGCAATTCCGTCGTTATTGTCTTTAATGTGAAATTTGTCTGCATTATTTATTAGTTTTTTTATACCGGCTTCTCTACGATCAAGATAAGATTTATATAATTCTTTATTCGTGTCGTTATCCGGTAAACTTTCATATAGTTCTTGGTAACTATATGGTTTCGCACTCGCTGAAATAGGTATATTCTGAATCATAGAAATGACTCGCGGTATAACTAATTGTTTGCTATCATCCAACGAAAAATATAATCCTATTAGATGATTTTCTTCGCAAGTACAAGCATCATATAAAACATTTGTCATGAGCGCAGTTTTGCCGGCATTACTTTCTGCTGCAAATAAATATAAACCTTCATCTAAACCCTCTAGCTTCTTTTGCATAAAAGGAAAGCTTGGAAGTTTATATCCAGATTTTTTATTCCATGCGATTTGATCAAATGCTCTGTATGCTTCTACAGTAGATCGTACTGGATCATTTTCGGGTCCAACTAATATATCTTTATTATTGTTGTTATCATCATCATTATTATTATAATGTTCTGATATATCTACAATAGGATTAAGGTTTATTGTTTGTCCTTCATTATCTTTACGATTATCGATTGCTTCTTGTATTTTAGACTCTTCGACGTTATTGTCAATATCTAAATCTATATCCAAATCTATATCATCGATATCGTCATTGCATATATTTAGAAGGTCATCTGTTATGTCTTCTAAATCATCTAAAATTTCATTTATATTTTTCATTTTTGTATTATAAGCCCTTGACAAGTTTTATTTATAGCATCTACATGCTGAACCAACGCAATAGCCAAGTTCTTTAATAGATGTGCATCCATAGCCTCTACCTGCCTCATACTCTTTTATTGCACTTTTTATAACAGCTTCAATTTCTTTTGACGCTAAGTTTGGTGTAGTATTTTCATTCCATTTGTCAATGGCAGCACGCACTTCATCTTCTGTTTTTCCAGATTGTAATAATGCTGATGCTATGATGATACATGTATTATTACGATTACCTTGTGAGCTGCCATCTTGAATGATTTGCTGTATACATGATGGCACTTCATATACTTTACCATTATGATTTATAACAGAGCGTTTTGATAAAAGCGTATTCGATTCTATAATACTATTGAACTTATCTGCGGCTTTTTTAATTTGAGATACTTTAATATTTGTTGTATAAAGCAGTTTCGGGCGCGATGCATATTCAATTAACTCATTATACGTACAATGAGTAGCAAACTGTAAATCTATAGGCACTTTGTACAGACCCGTTTTTGAATTTATAGAGTTAACCATTCTAAAAAGCCTTGAACGATCATATATTTTTAAATCTATAGTCTTATAGCTTATAATATTAGAGGCTATATATTTAGACATTGCTTTATATTTTATATTTAAATCTGATTGAGCAGTATTTATACCGAATACGTTAGGATGTATAAGAATATGGAATCCTTTGCACCCAGAAAAGTATACGTGTATTAATTCTGGCAAAATATCGCATTGAAATCTTAAAAATGAACTTATTTGCAATAAGTCATATTGCAATATTTTCAAATCAGTGTCACATTGAAGTTGATAATCTAAGTCTATATAATATGAACCAAATAAATTAGCAGTACTTGTATCTTGATTATCATATTTATACGCTGATATATAACAATCTTTATTATTAAATCTCTTGCGTATTATATCTGTCTGATCAGATTGAATAATAATATTGCGTGTAAATATATTGTTGCCTCTAATATTAAGCTGCCCACCGCCTTCACAATAAAACATATCTTATCTCCACACTATTACATTTGCATTGCTAAAAGTTAGCTCTTTGTCTATCTGGCGCAATCTAACTACAACAGGATAGATAGAATTACATAAATCTAATATAGCGTAAATATGTCTATCGGAATTAGCGACTTCGTCTACTAGATATAAAAATATATCTATAGCATTCAAATCAGGATATCGTTCATTAAAAGTTTCAATTAAATGATTTATTGCGCCTAATTCTTTTGTTGTATCTAAATCATTAGATCTCAGATTAAATGCATTACAAAAATAAGATAATGCATCTTTGAGTGTATATTTTATTATCATTTCAACAGCATTAGAAGTTTTCATGGTTATGTTCTCAGACATAATATCTAATGAGTCTGATACTGTATACAAATGCAAGCTATGATGCATATAATATGTATTCTTTTTGAGTAACGAATCTTGCCATAAAAAATCAGGCAACATATCAAATGTAAAGCATTCTTGCTCAAAATTTTCTTGAGTATCAAACACATCCATTATTTCTTCATTGCTAAATTCGCAATCTAATAAGTATTCAATAACATTAGTTATAATATTTACTTTTTCTTTCGCAGGATAATAACCCAAACAATTATTGATATAATAATTAAGCAAAAGGGTTATGGACTCTTTTCGTACCATTTTCTATATCCTTATCATATTTAATTATTTTGTTTGCTATAAAAGATGTTTTGTCGCTCTTTTTTCCGTCAAGAATAAAAATATCATTAGTATTACAGAGATTAACTACTTCTCGATATTTTTCGTATGTTGAAGCAAAAATTATACATCGAACCGAACTGTTATCATTTGTTGTAAAGTCTAGAAAAGCCATAAGCTTGCCGCGTTTATCATTTTTTTCAGTTATATTATTAATGGATCCGTATAGCTTAAGATTGGTATCTATGGCTGCTGTATCCCATTCTGATACATTAGTTATGCTCATGCCAAGTAAATCTTTTTCATATCTAATACAGCTTTGCTTATTATATGGCTGACTAGCCATTATATTGATTTTATCATCAGCTGCTAGATTTTTAATTGCTACTAATTGAGAAAGGGTATTATGTCTGTCTGTTTCAAATGAATCAAAGCATCCGGATAGAATAAGATTATTTAATACATCTTTTTTAATCAACGAATGATTTGTTTTATTATAAAAGTCATCAAAGGACCTATATGGTTTATGCTTCATAATTTCTGGAATAGCTTTTTCGCCAACACCTTTGATAGCTCCTATGCCAAAGTATATTTTATCGTCTCTAATTGTAAAATGAGCATTAGATATATTAATATCCGGCGGCTTAATACATATTCCCATATCTCTTGATACACCTATATATCGTTCTATCTTTTCCTGCTCACTTTGCATACTAAGCAACGAAGACATAAACTGTAATGGATAATGTGTTTTTAGATATGCTGTTATATAACCCAAATAAGCATAACACATAGCATGAGACTTATTAAAGCAATATTCTGCAAAGCCCATTAACAAATTAAAGAAATCGTCCATTTGCTTGTACGTATAACCGTTTTTTAAAGCTCCCGGGATTTCGTCTCCATATTGTTTATCCGGATCATACCAAGGCAAAGTTTCGTTATCATGCCATCCTTCAGGTCCTTCTTCATTTATCTTGCCGTATATCATCATACGTCGTAGCATAGCAAGTTTATCTTTTTTCTTTTTACCAATTATTTTTCTTACTATACTATCTGACTGATTGGCATTAAAGCCACAAACTTTTACGCTCATAGCCATAACTTCTTCTTGATAAATTATTGCACCATAAGTATCTTTTACTATATCTAATGTATTAGGCAATGGCTCGACCATTGCAAGCTTACCATTTTTAGTGTTATTATATTGTTCATCAAGATGTGCATGAAGTGGTCCAGGTCTACAGATAGCATTAAGCGCACCAATATCATTTATATTTGTTGGCTTCATACTGTCTATAGTATGCTTAAATAAATCTGATTCAAGCTGAAATAAACCATCTGTCTGTTTGTTACGCACTAATTGATAGGTTGCTTCATCATTAAAATCAGGAACTATACTATATACATCATAGTAATTATACTTGGGATTTATTAACTTCAAAGTATTTTCAATAACATCTAGTGTCTTTAAACCAAGTATATCGAACTTTACGAAGTTAAAGCTTTCGAGAGTTGGCCCTTCATACAAGGTGACTGAAATACCATCTGTATATCTTGTAGGAATATATGTATTAATTGACACAGGAGTAATAAGTACGCCCGATGCATGTACACCTAAATTACGTGCATTACCTTCAAACTTTCTTGCATATTTAAATAGCTGAGAGTATTCTTGTTCGAGTTTAAGATATTCTGCATATTTTCTTTGTTCTTCTGAATCTTCAGAGTCTTTTAATGCATCAATGTCTTTAAATGTTAAGTCTGGGGCATCAAATAATGCATCTATATTTTTTGTGAGCTTATTGACTTCGCTAACAGGCACATCAAAATATCTACCAACATCTTTTAGTCCTGATTTAACACCTAATTTTGTTATTGTACCTATGCTAGAAACGAAATCAATACCATAATAATCTTGAAAGAATTTTATAACTTGAGATCGTTTAGTATAAGCAAAATCAAGATCTATATCTGGAGGAGATGTCCTGTCTTCTGTTAAGAATCTTTCAAAAGACAAATTATGTTCAATCGGATCTATACCAGATGTTATAGACAATATATATAAGCACAAACTACCGGCAGCCGAACCACGTCCTGGTCCAACTGGTATTTTATTTTGCTTGCAATAATTAACGTAATTATATACAGTCAAGAAATAAGGAACGAATCCTTTTTTCTTGATTATTTTTATTTCTTTAAAAAGACGTTTTAGATATAGCGATAGATCAATATTTGGATGCGAAGCTTTATATTCAAATAAACTTGTCAAACATAATGTTTCAAAATAAGTGTCTTTATTATATCCTTCGGGCACTTTAACGACAGGGAAGAGAGGTATTGGAGATCCTAACTTAATATCTTCTATTTGTTCAGCTATATAATTAGTATTGTCTAGCGCCTGACGTATATAATTCATATAATTTTCGATTATATCTTGATCAATATTATATTGATCATTACTGGACATAGTTGCTAACTGTATTTGAAAATGTTTAACCATCTCATCATAACTACGAATCCAATAATCATTTGAATATACCATATCATTTTTATATTCTGCGGTATCACCTGTATCTTCGACAGAATTATTATTTTCTAATCCATTTGCTGCGTCATCTTCATTATCTTTAGAAGCCTTTTTTCCATTAACTGTTTTGCCTAATCCCATATTAACAAGCACAGCATGATCGTCATGGTCAGTTTCAAGTGCATAATGTACATCGTTAGTTGCAATAAGTTTAATGTTATATTTCTTGGCATAAGATATTAAAAAGAAATTAACCATGTGTTGCTTTGGTATATTAAGTGGTTGAATCTCTATATAAAAATTATCACTGAATACATCGTGAAAATCTCTAATACTTTTTTCGGCTGCAGTATAATTGCCATCAAGAATCATTTGTGCAAAATACGATCCAATGCAAGCAGTGCAACAAATAATACCTTCGCTATATTTACGAAGCAAATTAAGGTCGCAATGATATCTTCCCTTATATGTACACAGCCTTGAAGACTCGGACTGTATCTTAACTAAATTTTGCCAACCAATTTGGTTTTTAGCAATTAAAATTAAATGATAGTTTTTAGTGCTATATTCATAGTCCTTTAGCAGCTCATGAATAGCTTTCATTGGCACCTTACGCTTTTTAAGTCGCTCACCTTTTTTACCAATTGGCTGCTCTAAATTAAGATACTCAGCATCATAATCAAATCCGCGCTCTGGACCAAGCTTTCTTGCTAAATCTATCGCATATTGAAGTCTGTCATTAGCCGACATAGATAATATAGAAGTGTCTGGTGTATAATATGCTTCATATCCGAGTATCGGCTTAATACCTACTTCTTTGCAAGCAGTTTGAAACTGAGGTATACCTAGCAGATGATTATGATCTGTTAAGGCTAATGCAGTCATGCCTAATTCTTTAGCTCTTGTGGCTAAATCTAAAGGAGAATTGTAGCCATCGAGCAAAGAATAAGAAGAGTGGACATGCAAATGCACAAAGTTTTTATTTTCCATAAGTTAATCAATTTCTACATCTATTTTTTGTATATTCATAGTATAACGAGAACGATTTCTAAAGTCTGGCATAATAGAACCATATAGCGATACAGTTTTATTGTCTATATACTTATTAGGTTCATTCCAAATCCATATGTCTTGATAACAATTATTTATCTTAAACTTATATTCTATATTATTTGGATTATTTTTAGATACATGATGACTGATACATTTAGCATTATTTAAACAGAATACTGGTTCATCTTTCAATGGCAAAAAAGCATAGCTAGCATAAAATTCTTCATTGAAGTCCTTTAGGCTAATTTCAAGATCGTAAGTATTGCCAATAGTAATAGCGTCACTATTATCTATTGTACTAAAACCGCCATGTTCAAGCTTATATTTAAGATAATTATTAATATCATCTACAAAAGCTTGATATTCTTGGCTATATTCATTGACCATAGCAATTGTAAATCCTGCTGCAGACTTATGTCCGCCAAAGTATTCTATATGTTTCATGTCTAATGATTGTTGAAGCACTTCCTGAAGATCTAAATTGTCATATCTATCATTTACACGAATAGAACCGGTGTACATATTGTTGTCTATATAAGACAGTGCAAAAGCAATTGGCGCATTACATTTCTCAATAGCTTGAGAAGCTGCTATACCACATATGCCAGAAAACTTTTCATATAAAGTAATACCAAAAGCTTTGTCTTGATAGTAACTTGTCTCTTTGCTTTGAATATTTTTATTTATAAGATCATTAGCTTCTTTTGATAATTTTTTACGTTCATCATTTAATTTAACTACCGAATTAACGATGTTGTCTATATCGTCAACACATTGATAAGACAAAAGATGAAAAGCAGTCGCTGTCTGATTCATTCTACCGCATGCATTAAGCATTGGGATAATTTTAAATTTAAGATCTATTGGATATATCTTATCGTTTAAGCCACAATATTCTAGCAAAGCATTAAGACCAAGACTTTTTGTTTTGTCGCTGCTTTTCATAATATCTATGCCATATTTTACGAGTGCCATATTCTCTTCAGTCATATCAACCATATCTGCAAGTATGCCTAATGCAACAAATGGAGTATAAGACATCATAGTATAATTATCATACATTGCCAAAAGAATTTGCGCTACCTTAAATACTACACCACAACCGCACAGATGATAATTAGATTCATCTGCATCATGCCCATGAGGATCTACTATAAGACAATCTGGAACATTTGCTTTTGCTTCATGATGATCTAATACTAATGCTTTAATATTATGTGCTTTAAGATATGCTATCTGCGCAACACATGTAATTCCATTATCGACAGTAACAACGAGAATGTTTTCATTGTCTATTTGATTATTAGCGATATGCTCACACATGGACATATTAAGTCCATAACCATCTATACGATTAGGTAAAATGGCTTGTACTTTACCTTTTGTAATAGTTTGTAAAGCACTCAATAAAACATATGTAGATGTTATACCATCTACATCATAATCTCCATATATGTATATCATACTATTTGGATTGTCGCAAAAGGTACTTAAAAGTTTTGCTGCAGCTTTTGCATTATGCAATAAGTATGGACTATTAATACTATTTGACGGTTTGTATAAAATGTTATAAATCTCTGAATCTGTATAGTTACGATTTTTTAATAACTGTGTAGCAAGAGTATAATTTGCATTGTTCATTATTTGCTATAGTCTCCTGTTGTAAATATTCTATATTCTCGTTTACGTCTTTCTACAAGCTGTGGCAGCATATCCGTTTGTTTTTTACCATCTTTATAGTATGAATAATATACGCCATTAGTTGTAAACTGAGTATATAATATTGCAGCGTTATCTTGAGATCTATTTTTAATATAGTTTACTGCGGCATTTGTAACAGCATTCCTGCCACCTGTATTATATGTAAAATCTAATAATGCATCGAATTCGCATTGACGTACATCATATAACACTCCTGCGCTATCAAGATTTTTAGTAACTATTTTAGCTCTAACATTTATATCTGATTTCAATAATTCTAATGCAGTTTCTCTTGAAATAGGCTCATTAATATTATCTGTTGGTTGTATTTGATGACCATATCCAATAGAATACATTTGGTTCCCATTCGAGTCTATACCATCTTTATATTTATTAGCAGAAAAACCTTCATATGAAGAAATGACTGATACAATGTTGTCTGAAGGCATTAGGATATTACTCGAATTAAGTGCTGCGCTACTAAAAGCTGCATTATTTATTCCAATATCTTCATTTTCAACTACATTGTTAGAGTTTTCATATGAGATACTATTGTCATTGTTTGACGATGAAACATTAGTTTTATTGTATTTATAACTTGATACACTTGGAGACTGTTCTGACAAGGTAGTTTCAGATAAATTTATTTCTGTATTGTCAGCGGATGTTGTAATTGTGTCAGTTGCCTTTTCGGATATTTTACTATATATAGTATTATAATGATTAATTTGCAAATTATCTACATATTCATCAGTAGTAATACGAGCAGCCTGACTATTGTCTACGATTACTGATGTATCTAATACATTTTCAGATAAAAATGTTTTTTCTGGAATTTCGTAAACTTGTCCTTCAATTGGCTCATATCTACTACAGTTCAAGCACTGATCTAAAGAAACAGGTATATCGTTAACTAAATTATCATCTAAGCATCGTATGCACAAATATTTGTCATATATAGATTGTCCACCATAATAAACGCAGTTTATATTTATTCTTGATGATAGACGATGCAAATATCTCATTGTTGTGGCTTCGATATTTTCAAGTCTAACAACTCGTTTTTCGACAGACTTCGAAAGAGCATCTATGGACTCGACAAGCTCTAGGAGTTTATTTTGACATGCTACCCAGTTGCTTGTATCTTCATATTCAGTATAATATGGTTTAGGCATATTATCTTTAAGTCTATCTACATTTATACTATTCAATACAATATTGGGAGAATGAGATTCAAGTTTAATAACTGTAGCATCAACAGGGTATGGCTTATTATTATTTGCTATCCTACCTGTATTTTTTTTATTTTCTAATACATCTGCTTTTAAGTTGTCAATATTTATTGTATTTGAATAGTTAGCTGTATCTATAACAGGTGCTTGAGTAAGGTCTTTATATATTGGTTCATATTTGCCATTAAGATAGCTTGTATATTGAATATTTGATTCAATATTAGTTTCCGGAGCAGTATTAGAAGAAATATTATCTACGTATCCAGAGTCAGAGTTATCTCTTTCAAATACATCAGATGGAGAATATGTATCAACAAC
>CAZUDC010000045.1:0-9934 GCA_964619105.1 uncultured Ruminococcus sp. | reverse complement strand
GAAGTGACGTATTTATGCGGAAAAGCGATTGAAATTCTTTGCCGAGTGATACAATATCGCAGTCGGTAGATGTATAGAGAGTGCCGAGTAGTTCGCCCTTATTGACCTTATCCCCGACTTTTTTGTTAAATAATATGCCTGCTGTCGGGTCTATAGAAGCTTCCTTGGATTTTCTGCCTGCGCCCAGCTTTAGTGATACCATACCAGTTTGCTCGCAGGAAATTGAATGGACAAATCCGTTATTTGGGGCATAGACGGGCAAAGTAGCTTTTGCTTCGCCAAAAAGTGAATGATCTTCGGTAACGTTCGGGTCACCGCCCTGGGACGATATCATTTTACGCAGTGCTTCGAGCGCTTTGCCTGAGGTCAAGGCATTTTCAGCAAGCTCAAAGCATTGTTCAAAGCTTCCCTTTCCTGCAAGTCGGAGCATTTCTGCCGCAAGCGTCAGTGAAACCTCGCGGATATCGGGGATGTTTTCGCCTTTAAGGACATTTATTGCTTCCATTACTTCAAGAGAATTCCCGACAGCCATTCCAAGCGGCTGCTCCATATCTGTCAGAACTGCCGAGCATTTTTTTCCTGCGAGGCTACCGACCTGAACCATTGCTTTTGCGAGCTTTTCCGCGTCCGCCTCTGTTTTCATAAAAGCACCATCGCCGACCTTTACGTCAAGGACTATGCCAGCTGCGCCTGTGGCAAGCTTTTTACTCATAATTGACGAGCAGATAAGTGGGATACTATCAACCGTTGCTGTAGCGTTACGCAGGGCATATAGCTTTTTATCCGCAGGCACAAGCGAACCTGTCTGACCTGCGACGGCAAAGCCTGTATTTTTTACGCATTCGATAAATTTTTCATAGGAAAGTGAGGTGTTGAAGCCCGGGATAGCTTCAAGCTTATCTATTGTTCCGCCTGTATGACCAAGACCTCTGCCTGACATTTTCGGGACATAGATACCGCAGCTTGCGGCGATCGGGGCTGTTATCAGCGTTGTTTTATCACCAACGCCGCCCGTACTATGCTTATCGGCACTGAATTTATCGAGCTTTGGCGAAAGCATATCTCCCGAATGTGCCATTGCCATTGTGAGTGCTGTTGTTTCCTTATCGGATAAAGAAGAAAAGCATACTGCCATAAGCCACGCGGAAGCCTGATAATCGGGAATGCTGCCGGAAACATATCCGGCAACAAACCAATTGATCTCTTCGGCAGTAAGCTCTGCACCATGCTTTTTCTTTGCTATTAATTCATACATTGTAATCATTCGACATCTATCCCCGTATAGTAATATTTCAATATCTGATCGTATGTATATCCTATTTTACCGAGGTAATTTGCACCATTCTGACTCATTCCGACGCCGTGACCCCAACCATAGGTCGTGAAGATGAAATAACCGTCCGAATATGCAATATCGAAGCTTGCACTTTTCAGGTTATATGAAAGCACGCTTTCGCGAAGCTTTCTTCCTGTGATGGTTGCCTGTCCGTCAACATCAACGGTAGCAACATAGTTTCCGTCGATGTAGCTTGTGATCTTCAGCCAGTTTTTAGGATCATCCGAGAGTGTTATACCGAGATATCTTTCAAGAGCTGATCGGATATCACTTTCGGAGAATTTTGTCATTTTGCCGTAATTGGGGTCGCTGTCAGAATCAAACGGACATTCAACGCTTACAAGATATGGGATGCTTCCACCCCAGACATTTACGGAAGAAGCGGTATGACCCGATGAAGAAGCCATATATACAGTCTGTGCAACTTTTCCGTTATAATAACAGCATTTTCCCCAGACGGAAGAAACAAGGTCGATAATTCTTTGCGGAGGATTGCTTTTCACAAGGACTGTTGGGGTAAGACTGTTTACGTTATGATATTTTACATATGAATAAGCGGCAACAGCCTGTGCTTTTATTGCTTCATCGCTGAATGAGGAGGATATTTCGTTGTTTACTATTCTGCAAATAAGGTCGAAAGCGTCATCGGTATGAACAGTGCCGCCGTATTTTGCGGTAAATACCTCGCCGATGCCGGTATTTCCCGTAGTATCGGTTTCTGCGTCCGTTACGGCAAAGGTGGGAGTAGTTTCTATCGGGTCATCAATGGTAACGATAACGACATCAGCTACTGAAACGGGGGCGATATCTGAAAGGCTTGTTACGGGTAAACTTTCGATATCTGTCATCTCGGGCTCTGCAATCGTTGTTTCTATCGGATCGGGATCATCGTCAATGATCTCTTCGGACTCGTCATCACTGTCGTCAGCGGGAGTTTCGTCCTCATCAAGAATCTCGTCCTGCGGAGCGTCCTCATCGGGATCAAGCTTTGAAAGCTGATCGCCCTGCTTATTATCCTCGGCGAAAACATCATTTTGTGAAGCGGTATTTTTATTCTTGCTTACATTTTCGTTGCTACTTATTTCCTCTGCGTGAGCTGATGGCAGGCTTACAGGTGTTTCCTCGCTGTTTTCTGCGGTGTCAGCCGGGGGAACGGTCGTTACTGCTTCATGCTTTGTGACAATATCGGAATAATCCATTGCTTCATATTCAGAAACGGCGACAGAGGTTGCCTCGCCTATATCCTTTCCTACGGCGTTGGTTTCTGTTGAATAATAATAATCCATAGAAATAGGTTCTTCTTCAACGTCTTCTACAACGCAGAATGCGAAGGAATAGAAGCCCGCCACCAATAGCAGTGACGCAATTCCGCTAAGAACTGTACTTTTCTTCATATATGTTTCCTTTCCTTACTCCGTATATGAGCCGCCGTTGAATTTATAGTAAATAGCGGGCCATTTCGGATTGTCATTGACATAAAAGCCTGTTGTATCTATGCTGTCTGTTGTTTCACCTGCACGGAGCCGTCTTGCGATTACAACGTGACGTGCTTCGTCCCATTCATATGCACAGGTTGACAAAGTCAGATATTTATCATTTTCGTCAAAGTCGATCCCTGTAATGAACTGACTGCGTTTCAGTATTTCGTCCCTGAAGCTTTCAAATGTATATTTTCCGCTGTCCTTGAAATTGATATAATTGATATAATCAAAGACATTGCCGTCATCATGCTCGGGGAGAGTATTTGTGACAAAGGATGATACTATTACATATGTATAATTCTCATAGTAGTTATCGAAATAAATAAACGGATTTTTGAGCCAATATTTCAGATCCCATTTATAATAGTCAAGGTTTCCGAACATTGAACCATCGCGGTTGTTATGACCATAAAGGATAATATTGTCGCTCTGTTTATCCGAATAATCGTTAAGCACGTTCTTTTCATCAGCGAATACCGTTCCGACGGAACGCACCTGATCGTAGAAATTATGCTTAAGATAATATTCGTTATCACGCTGGACTATAGGCTCACCAAGCACATCGGGGATATAGATATATCCTGCATAATCCGGATTTATCGCAAGCATTTCCTCGGCAGCTTCTGATTTCACAAGCGGAGGACGTTCTTCCTCGGGGATATCAAGTACATCCTGAGTGATGTTATCAGAGGCAGAAGAACTGCCTGTGGAGCTGTTTCCAACGGCGTTGTTATAGATAACGTTAAGCTTTGTATTATTCTGCTTTGCTTCAAACTGATGGTAAAAATAAATCGCAAGCACAACAATACACACGATCAGCACAACAATTGCAAACAGCGAGAATACTTTGCTGAAAATTTCCTTGCCTGAATCCCCCTTGTGCGGGATAAAGGCTTCGGAAAAGCTTTTTTTCTTTTTTACAGGCTCTTTGCTGTGCTGTGACTGATAGACTTCATCGGCAAGTGACATTATTTAAACTCCTTTAATTCGTTGATCCTGCTGTTTCGGTAGTGGTTTGCTCCCCATCGCTCTCAGGCACGCTTGTAACGGCTGTTTCCTCTGATTCGGAGCTATCGGAGGTTGTTTCCTCGGTAATCTCAGTGGTAGTTTTCTTTTTCTTCTTAGTGGTTTCCTCGGAGGTTTCTTCTTCGGTAACTTCGGCAGTGGTTTTCTTTTTCTTCTTCTTTGTTGTTTCGTCTGATATGTCTTCCTCAGTACTTTCCTCATCTTCGCTGTCAGCGGAGGTCTTTCGGGTTATTCTTATCATACCGCCGTTTAATTCATTTTCCGGAACGGTGGTTTCCTCTGTCGGAGTGGTTTCTCCCGACATAATAGCCTCCCAGTCAACACCTCTTGCGTTTGGATTAAAGTGTGCTTCGGTGAAATCATAATCAGAAACGCTTTCATCTGCACGGAGCTTTCTTGCGAAAACAACAAAGCGTGAATTTGTAAATTCATTTGAACAGGTTGAAAGTACAAGAAGCTTATCGCCGAACTGCACATCAACAGGAGATATTATCTGATTTCTTGAATAAACCTCATTCATATACCAATCAAAGGTGCTTTCATCGGAAAGAGCCTCGATATAGTCGTGGTAATGGAACACCACTCCCTCGGAATCCTGTTTTTCAAGGGCATTTGTTACGAAATAGGCATAAATGAGGTATGTACCTGTTTCATATTCTGTACGCAGGGTAACGGTTGGATTTTCGGCATAAAAATCAAGATTCTGCTTATAATTTTTAAGGTTGCCGAACATTGTTCCGTCCTCCTGATTATGACCATAGAGTACGATATTCGGTGAAACGCGATCCTCGCTTATAGTGCAGCGGTAGTCCATAAAAATAGCTCCGCCTTTATTCTGCTCGTCATAATAGGTATGGGTGAGGTAATATTCGTTGTTCTCAGGATCCTGGACGACAGGCTGATATAAGTCGCAGCCCTCAAGCTCGATAAAGCCCACAACTCTGTCGCTTATATTTTTATAATAGGACATAATATCGATATTATGCTGCTGTTCCTCCTCTTCTGTGGGAGCGACAGTAACGATATTGCCCTCGCTGTCGATGGTTGTTTTTGCGGTGGTTGTAACTACTCCCTTTATTTCCTCAAGATCCTTGACCGCTTTATTGGACTGGACGAGTGTACTTACCAGCATAACACCTGCACCGATAAAAACTATCACGGCAACAATAAAAATTATTTTTCGTATTATTTCAAACACGCTGTCGCCCTTCCAGGGGATAATTGAGCTTAGCGGATTGCGTTTTTCCTTGTTAGCTATTGTTTCCTTGACGCTTGGCTCTATGGGAACAGCTTGGATATTATCGTTGGTGGGAGATTCCTCGGCAGATGAGGCGCTTTCCTCTGTTACTGTGTTTTTTTTCTCTTCTTCAGATTCTGGCTCATCATCTTCGATTATTTCATCGGAGCTTTCCTTGGCAGCTTGACCTATTTCATCATCTTCGGTGACAGGTTCTTCCTCAATTTCCTCATAGTCGTCAAGGATATCGGTTACATCGGTGACACCTTCCTCAATTTCAGGAGCGATATCGTTCCAGTCGGGGATATCGGGGTTAAGGACTTCAACGGTTTCTTTTTCCTCAGACAATGTATCTGAAAAAACATTTTCATCGGCAAGCCTGCTTTCGGAGAAGCTTTCTGTTGGTGCAACACCTTCAAGGACAGGCTGAATGGCATCGATCGTTTCAGCGGCTTCTTCGGGGAGCTTTTCTTCCCTTACTGTATTTTCATCGGATGTATCGGTTGGAGCATTCTTCTGGTCGAATTCCGCAAGGATATCATCAACCGTAATTTTTTTATCTGACATTGAAAACCTCTTAATTATCGGGAAATATTGCTATCAGCTATTATATATAAAGCTATAATCGGGTTCTTTTGCGTTATAATTAACGCTTGCAAGAGTTGTATCGACATCGGCGGATTCGCCGTCGCGCAGACGCCTGCCGATAACGACAAGACGTGAAGGCTCGAATTCATTTGAGCAGGTAGAAAGTGTGACGAACTTATCGCCCTCTTGGATATCAACGCCTGTGTTTATTGCTGTACGTTCAAGCAGATTCTCGACAAAGCTTTCATAGGTGCGTTTTTTGCCGAAATTGACGTAATTATGATAATCAAATATAATGCCGTCACGGGTATGCTTTGGCTCGACCTCGGTCACAAAGGATGCTACTATTTTATAAGTATATTCTTCATAGAGGTTGGAAAATTCAAAGGTGGGGTGCTGGACGTAGAAATCAAAGCCCTTTGTACTTCCCGAGGAGGGCTTGACCTTATAGTAGCTTAATGTGCCGAACATAGTGCCGTCGCGCTGATTATGACCATAAAGTATGATATTATCGCTCTGGTTATCGCTATAGTCGTTGATAGTACAGCGGAAATCGGCAAAAACCGTTCCCGGCTGTGCTTTTTCGCCATAAAAGCTTCGGTCGAGGTAATAATCGTTGTTATCTGTCTGAACGACGACGTTATCTATGTATGTTCCGCTTATTTTTATCCAGCCTGCGGTATCGGGGTTAAGCTCTGTAAACTGCTTCATACTGTCAAGCTCGACAAGCGGAGGGGGAGTGGTAGTGACAGTTGTTTCCTCCGTTACCGGGACGGCGGTGACCGGTACAGCTTCCTGCGTGATAACGGTTGTATGGGCGTTTGCAAGCTCCTCGTTGAGCTTTTTGTTCTTTTGCTCGGAGAGGAAAAGACTGATAAGAATTATCACTGCCGCAACAAGCACGACAAAAGCGGCGATGGTGACAAGCTTAGAGGCTTTCACCTTGGGAGAATCGTTTTTATTTGGTATAAATTTATCCTTAAAGCTGAAATCTGGCATATTTTTCACCGGGAAGTTCATCTGTTATAGATAACGTTCCAATCGGGCTCCTTTGCGTTAGTATTTGTATATGCGGCTGATGTGTCTACGGACGGATCCTCATTTTTCCTTGTACGTCTTGCTATAACTACAAAGCGTGACGGTTCAAACTCGTTTGAGCAGGTGGAAAGTGTGAGAAAGGAATCGCCGTAGTCGGTATCAACACCTGTTATTATCTGGGAACGAAGCTCGACATTTTCGATAAAGGCATTATATTTATCCTTTGAATCAAAGTCGATATAATTATGATAATCGAAAATTTCACCGTCGGCAGTTTGCCACACCTCAACGGGAGTTACGAAGCAGGCGATTATTTTATAAACGTCTGTGCTGTAATTCGAGCTGAAGGCTATGGTAGGGTGAGATTTATAGAAATCAAGGTCGTGTTTATATTTGGCGAGGTCGCCAAACATTGTTTTATCCTTTTGGTTATGACCATAGACAACGAGGTTATCGGAGCGTTCCTTTGCGTTCAGCGCTGCACGGGTGTCGAGGAATATTGTTCCTGCTTTGTTTTTGCTTCCGTCAAAGGAATGGGTGAGGTAATACTCATTGCCGCCGTTTCCCTTTTTCTGGACAACGGGAAGGTCGATATTAGTATCAGCTATGCTGATCCAACCGACAGTATCTTCATTTATTGCGAGCAGCTGCTTTGCTCCTGGGAGAACCTCGCCGCTGTTATCGCCGTCAATTCGTGAGATAACGCTTGAATAAAGCTCGCTCAGAGAATTATTGAGGAATTTTGCACTCAATGACTGGCGAAGCTCGTTTCCGAGTATGACTATACAGCCAATTAATATGACAAGGCAAACCTGTGTGAACAGCTTGCTGAAAATTTCTTTTAAGCTGTCGCCTCTTTGAATAAGGAGCCAATGCCCGCGGCGTTCCTTTTTCTTCTGCTTACGGGCTTTTTTATAGGCTTTTTTAGCCTCTTTAGACAATGTCATCTGAAATCATTTCCCAAACACAATCATTTCCCAAACACATTTATTAATAATGTTATTATACAACAATTCTCCCAAAAAGTCAAGGAAATGCGTTGGTTTTGTAGCATTTGCCAAATTATTGGCATATAAAATTACATATAAGGATATATGGGGTGAAAAAGACGGTCGGTTTTAGAATATTTGAATTAAAATATACTCTCTGTATTGACAAATCGGGGTAAATATTGTATAATTACAGATGAAAAGAGTCAGAAAATATGGAGGCTTTGCTATGAAATGTCCGTTCTGCGGCTTTGCTGATACTAAGGTTATAGATTCACGTCCTGCTGATGGGCAGAAAAGACGCAGGAGAGAATGCTCCAGCTGTGGAAAGAGGTTCACGACCTATGAATCGGTTGAAGTGCCTGTGCTGCTGGTGACGAAAAAGGATAACACGGCGGAGCTTTTCAATCGCAATAAGCTTATTGCGGGAATTTCGACAGCTGTAAAAAAGCGACCTGTTTCTGCCGAGGAAATAAGCCGCATTGTTGATGAGTTAGAGAGCTATTATGCGAACAAGATGGTTACGCAGGTAACAAGCACGGAGATAGGCGACAGGGTGCTTGAGGCTCTGAGGAATATTGACGAGGTTGCGTATGTAAGGTTTGCGTCGGTTTACAAGGATTTTGATGATGTTGACAGCTTTATTGACATTATTTCGGAACTAAGAGGGAATAGCAGTTGTTGATTTAAGCAAAGTATTATAAAAACACAGTCTGTTTAGTTGCAGGCTGTGTTTTCGCTTTGTATATGATATTGTTTCCCGAATTAAGAATACGCTGATCAAAGCAAAGCGTTCATTTCGCTGTTTTGAAAAATGTGCGAGTTTACGCCTTTGAGTACATTTTGAAAAACGACAGAAACGTATTGATCAGCGGTTCCTTAGTACTATAGCTTTGGCAAGATGTTCCCGCCTCCAGGTTTGACTTCACGGGAAATATGCAAATTAATTGCCAATATACAGTTTTTATACATTTATGGATGAATAAAACTTAAAAATATTCATTAATTTCTGCATAAAATAAAAAAATTAAGAAAAATATGCAAAAATGCTTGACAAATGCTGTAATGGGTGTATAATTAATCTTGTACGACAGATATCGTTGAAATTCTATGTGCTTTACACACATATTTATGGAGGAAAATAAAATGGCTAAGGAAATTAAAAAGGTTGTTTTAGCTTATTCGGGCGGTCTTGATACTTCTATCATCATTCCGTGGCTTAAGGAAAACTACAATAACTGCGAGGTTATTGCTGTTTCGGGCAATGTTGGTCAGGGTACAGAGCTTGACGGTCTTGAGGAAAAGGCTATCAAGACAGGTGCTTCCAAGCTTTACATCGAGGATCTTACCGAGGAATTTATCACAGATTATGTTTATCCTACCGTTCAGGCTGGTGCTATCTATGAGAACAAGTATATGCTCGGTACTTCCTTTGCTCGTCCTATCATTGCAAAGAGAATTGCGGAGATCGCTATAAAAGAGGGTGCTGACGCTATCTGCCACGGCTGCACAGGCAAGGGCAACGATCAGGTTCGTTTTGAGCTTGCTATCAAGGCTTTTGCTCCCGAAATGGAGATCATCGCTCCTTGGAGAATTTGGGATATCAAGAGCCGTGATGAGGAAATTGATTATGCAGAGGCTCATAACATTCCTCTTAAGATAAACAGAGAAACAAATTATTCCAAGGATAAGAACATCTGGCATCTTTCACACGAGGGACTTGACCTTGAAGATCCGGCAAATGAGCCGCAGTATGAAAAGCCGGGCTTCCTTGAAATGGGTGTTTCTCCTATTCAGGCTCCCGACAAGCCAACTTATGTTACCATTCACTTTGAAAAGGGCGTTCCTACCGCTGTTGACGGCAAGGAAATGAACGGCACGGAGCTTGTTACAACACTTAACAAGCTTGGCGGAGATAATGGTATCGGTCTTGTTGATCTTGTTGAAAACCGTCTTGTTGGTATGAAGTCCAGAGGTGTATATGAAACTCCGGGCGGAGCTATTCTTTATCACGCTCATGAGGTTCTTGAAACTATTACTCTTGACAAGGCTACACAGCGTATGAAGCAGAAGCTTGCTATTGATTTTGCCGATCTCGTTTACAACGGTCAGTGGTTCACACCTGTTCGTGAGGCTCTTTCCGCATTTGTTACAAAGACTCAGGAAACCGTTACAGGTGATGTTAAGCTTAAGCTTTACAAGGGCAACATGATCAATGCGGGTGTAACTTCTCCATATA
>CAZUDC010000044.1:0-10161 GCA_964619105.1 uncultured Ruminococcus sp. | reverse complement strand
GAAATAATATAAAATCTTTGTGGAAAATAATATTGACAAATGCAAACATATGCTATATAATATAAATGTCAAAGTCTGCTTTTATGAAGTGTTTTTGTAGAAAATACAGCCAGTATTCGGCAGCATGGCTTTATTTGTTTGGTCAGCGGGCAGAAAAGCCGTGTGTGTTTTGGCAAAAAATGGAAAAATGTAGATAAAACAATAATTTTTAATGGAGGGAAAAGCTCTATGAAGAAAAAAACACTTGCTAAGCGAATAGTAAGCTTTATAACAGCCTTAAGCCTGTCAATTTCTTCCACGATTATGGTTCTTCCTGCGAGTGCGGAGGGTGAATCTGAAGTCACCTTGAGTGCAGAGGAAGGTGACAAGTGTACTTGTGATGAAGATTGTAACGGTACGTATCATTGGGTTCCAGCTTTTGATTATCACATTCTTTCGTGTGATGCTGAAAATAAACATGATGTAGATGGATCTAAGCATAATCCTGGTGAATTTTCTGACAAATGTACTCTTTGTGCGGCTATGCCTGTAATTACAATTGAAGAAGCAGTAAACGGTAATCTTTATGTAAGCTCAGAAGGTAAAGCATTAAATACTGGTGATAAGGTTGCACTAAATGCAAGCCTTAACATTTCGGCGGACCCTGATACAGGCTATACTTTTAGCTTGATAAAGTATAAAAAATCAACTGATGAAGATTGGACTACTTCAACTGATTATTCTGTAGCTGTTGATGCAACAGAAAGCTTAACAATCAGAGCAGAATTCGCTCCAATAGATTACCAAGTAGCTGTTTCAGCTCCCGACGAAAAAGACGGAACGATTGAAGTGGATAAAGAAAAAGCCAATGTCGGGGATACAGTAACAATTACCGTCAAGCCCGCAAGCGGAAGAAATTTTATCGACTTGCCAACGGTATCATACGGCGGAAATAACGTAGATGTTACCAAAGTAGAAGATGGCGAATACACATTCGAAATGCCTGCGAGTGGTGTAACGGTCTCAGGTGACTTTGGGGAGTTGACGTATGAAGCATCACCCGGTCCCAATGATGGAATATCAGCATTTATGGTTAATGAAGTTAGAAGTGGTAGCAATTTCTTTTACATCGGAAATAACGATGTTGTTACCATTATCCCGGAAGATCCTGAAACTGGCAGATTAATTGAATATATTGAAGTATCACGTGGGAATGATTTTGTACATAAAGTTTATCCCGATGAAAACGGAAAATATACATTCAAGCCTATTGATGTAGGTGTTAAATGTTTTGGATATTCTAACGTAGGGTTGGATATAAAGGCCAGAACCGTCCAGGGCTATCAGCTTAACCTGACAAACCCAACCATAACAGGTTCAGAAAATCCTGCTCTGACTATAGTGGCCACCGTGGACGGCAAGGAAGTCTCAAGCGGTACTTATCTTAAGGAAGGAACAAAGGTTAACCTTTCCTATGAAGCGAATGAGGATTATAACTTCACTGACTGGTCGGTATCAGGTGCAACAGTCGGAGATGATAATACGTTCACAATGCCAGCCGGCAAGGTAGATGTTACTGCGACCTGTACGGAAAAAACCTACAGCGTGCAAATTGCAGGTACTGAAAACGGCAATGTTACCGTAACCTATGGCACAGGTGACAACGAAACAACGCTTCAAGACAATGCTGCGCTTACAGCAGGCGAGCTTGTCACCATTACTGCTAAGCCGGATCAAGAAACAGACGGAAAAGAATTTGTCGTTGATGAGGTAAAGGTAACAAAGAACGGCGTTACCGGGGATAACGAGGTTACTTTAACAAAAATTGCAGATGATAAGTATACCTTCACAATGCCCAGAAATGCCGTAACGATCAATGTAACCTTTAAGCAGGTTTACGAAGTAATTATTAACCAACCGAAAGATGCAACAGTTACCGCAACATACGTCGATGACAATACAGAAGTTTCTATTGGCGATAAACATCTTGCTGAGGGTACAGCTGTCAAGGTAAGGGTTGACGGAATAGCAGAAGGTTATGCTGTTGAATCTGTAAAATATAATTCAACCGATATAACAGCAACCCTTTCAAATGGTTATTATTCCTTTAAAATGCCCGCTGAGGCTGTAAGTATCGAAGTGACCCTTGTTCGGACCTACACTGTTAGTACAACTATCGTAGGCGGCGAGCATGGTACAGTTGCACCTTGCTCAGGCTATAGCTTTGAAAATGTAAAGGCAGGCGATGAAGTCAGATTCACTGTCGTGCCTGCTGAGGGCTATGGCGTTAGCGAATTAAATGTTAGTTATTCCGATTTGGATATAGATTGGGATATAAAAACAGATACTTACGGTAGTATTCTTTATTACTACTTCAAAATGCCTGATGACGGAAATGTGACTATCTGTGCATCATTTAATAGAATTTACACATTAACAAAGGCAGATACCGAAAATGGTTCATTTACCTTGTCTAGTGGAGCCGACAACCCCGAGGGAAAGGCATTTTACGGCGACGAAGTCAGAATTTCCGCCAATCCCGACGATAATTGTATCGTTAAGTCCGTTAAGTATTCCTATGGCGGCAATGATTACACTCTAACTAAAGATACCGAAGGCGCTTATACATTCATAATGCCTGATGATGATGTAACAGTCAGCGTTGTGTTTGAAAGAGTTTACAAGGTTAATTCAGATATAGGCGAAAAAGGTAAGCTCGTGCCTTGTGAGGGTATCGATTTTGATAATGTTTTCTACGGCGATGAAGTCAGATTCACGATCGAGCCGATTGACGGCTATGCTGTTAATGGTGTTTCAATTTCATCCGAATCCTCAGGCTATGTCAATATTTCTCTGCAGAATGGTGTTGACGGCAAATTTGACTATTACTATTTCGAAATGCCTGCCAGCGATGTTAATGTTAATGTAAACTTTGAGAAGGTATATTCAGCAACAGCTACAGCTGAGGGAAATGGTAAGATCACTCTTGAATATGACGATGAGACCCCTATCGAAACTAACGCAAAGCTTTTTGTGGGAGATGAGATCGTAGTTAAGGTTCAGCCTGATGACGGCTACAAGCTTGCTCATGTTCAGTATTCCTACATGAATGAAGCTTCAAACACTACAGAAAGCTATAAAGTGGACGAGTATATCACTCCTGTCAGAGGTATTTACAGCTTTAATATGCCTGCGGCAAATGTAGAAGTTTCCGCACTGTTTGTTAAGGCAAAACCTGTATTCACCGTTTCTATTGGTGGAGATACTGCCTCTAAGGATACGGATAAATGGGCAGATGTCCTTTCCTTTATCAATGAAAATTGCAGCGGTACAGAGAATGTTACCGTTTCGCTGAATGAGGATTATACATTTACCTCCAAGGATAAGCTCCCTGCAGCCAACAAGGTTGGTACTTTGGTCTTCGAAGGTGCCGGCACTCTTACATTCGATAAGTCTGTAGCAGCTCTTAAGCTCGTTTCAGATACTGAGTTAAGCTTAAAAACAGCTTCAGAAAAGAAGATAAATGTAACCGTTGCAGCAGATAAGCTTTTTAGACTTGGTTCAGATTTCAGCGGCAATATCCTCGGCAAGGTTACAGGTACAAAGACATCTTTGTTTGAAGTTCATAGTAGAGTAAATGTAGATCAGCTTTCAACCTTCAGGCGAATTGTTCTGGTAGAAGATGCTGAACTTACTGTAAACGGTAGCATTTCTGCGATCGATTGGTTAATATATGCCTGTGGTTCAGAAAATAAGCCTTCCAACGGTTTAACTGTTTCGGGAGCTAAGTCAACTGTTGATGTTAATAATGTTGAAATTGGAGAGTTATGCGAAACGGCAGTCATCAACCTCGTTCAGGGTGCAGACGGCAAATTTCCAAAGCTTACTGTCGGCGAAGCTATTAAACTCACTATCAATGTTGTAGACAGCAATGGTGAAATTGTTGACCTTGAATCAGGCACAACAGTTGCTTATTCCAAGAGCAATGATATCAGCGAGCGCATAGCTATCGGCAACAAGATGGGATCAAACGATCTTAAAGCCTTCTATTACCCCAAGACAAAGGCTATAAAGGCTGAATATTATGTTCTGTCCGTAGCTGAAAAGGGCGGAAAGGCAGTACCTTATCCTAATATTGAAGCCGCATTTGAGGCTATGAAGGAAAATAAGGATTATATCCTTACACTTAATGACAATGTGACCGTTCCTTCAAAGCTTGCACTTCCCAGGGGCATTAAGAGCCTTACAATTGATGATACTATTCTTGGAACAAAAACAGAAATGGATCCGACAACCGATGAAGATATAGATGTAAATGTATATGCCGGCTATACCATTACCTTCACTGCAGCGAAGCTTGCAATTCCATATGATGTAACATTCAATGTGAATTTCGCTGTAAGCAACAATAAGGACCTCATCGATATTACTGTTGCCAAGGATTCTGCTCTGGTGTTTAACAATGCTGTGGGCGATATTGATCCGGTAACATATGAATTGAAACCTTGTATCAATAAGATCACAGGTACAAATACTTCAACTCTTGGCGCTTATTGGAATGAAGTAGTCAGTGATGATGATGAAACACATCCAGGTGTATTTAATAACATTGCTACATTCGGAAAGCTCAATGGTTTTATCATTGTTAATGGAACGGTAACTGGAGTTACCGAGCTTGAAGGTACGATTATCCTTGGCGGCGAAAAGTCAAGCGCAGTTGTTGAAAATGTTGCTTTTGGTTCAAGAATAACTCTTTATAAGAACAGTAAGGGCGAGGTTCCTAAGTTTACAATTACAGATATCGTTAAAGACGCCAATGGCTCGGCACCAGGCATTGATGTTGGCGTATTCGATCGAAGCCTTAATGAAATTGGATATCGTTACGGACGCCTTGCAACAGGCACAACAGTCCTCTATACCAAGGGCAATGATCTTTCGGATAAGATCGCGATCATTAATAGAACAGGAGAAGGTAAAAACCTTTCCGCTGTTTATTACGAAAAGACAAAGTCTATCAAGGCTGAATGTGAATCCGCTGTAGCTGTTTATGCGTCCGAAGACACGCTTGTTGGCACATTCAAGAACCTTGATGAAGCCGTTGAAGCGATCAACAGCCAGACAGGCACGAATGCTTATACTATCGTGCTTAGTACCGCTGTAACAGCTGACGCAAAATTCGCATTCCCGAAAAGCACAAAGACAAATACTATCAGCAGTATTAGAATTATGTCGGAAGACCAATATAAAGATGAGTCTGAACCCGGAGAAGAAGAAAACGAAGAGTCCATGAGCGCTCCCGATAGCGGCAATGAACTTCTGATGTGGGATGACGGCGTTTCTATCACCTTCACAGGCACAAAGCTTGCAATTCCGTATGATATGGAAATAGATGTTCCTGTCAAGGCAAGCAACAAGAACGATCTCATAGATATCACTGTTGCCAAGGACGTAGCACTATATCTTTTCGGAGGCTCAGGCGATTTGGATTATAGTACGATGTCGGTAAAATGCTACATCAATAAGCTTTCAGGAACAAAGACCTCCGCTCTTTTTATTGGAGGTCCTGATTTACTTACTATTGCTAAGAGTGTATCGAATTTCGGAGAAGTTTATAGTTGGAATAATTTGGCAGTTGAAGGTCCTGTAACAGGAATCGGGTACTTCGACGGAGTTCTTTCACTCTTTGGTGAAAAGGCAAGCGCAGTTGTTGAAAATGTTAAAAGTGGTTCAATAACTCTTTATAAGAACAGCAAGGGCGCAGTTCCGAAGCTCACTGTTACGGATATTGGAGACAATCTACGTATATCCGTTTTTAATTTCATCATGGACACTTCAAAAGTGCTCCTTGAAAGCGGCACGGTTGTTGCTTACACCAAGGGCAATGATCTGAGCAAAAAAATCTCTATAGATAATAGTGACATCAGCTACAAATCACTTACACCTGTCTTTGACAAGAGTAAGAAGACCATTACAGCTGTAAACAGTCAGGCTCTTACACTTTATGAAATGACTTTCGACGCAAAGGAAGGCAAGTATCTCGTTGACGAATCGGTTAAACCCGTTAATGCGTCAAGCTTTGACGAGCTTGTAAAGCTTATCAACGACAAGAAATACGCAAAGGGCGATAAGCTCCCGTATTATCAGATTAAAGTAAGTACATCGCTTGAGCTTCCCGCTAGCTTTGCTCTTCCTAAGGCAACTCAGGCAAGCGGAATGATAATAACAAACGACGGTGGATCATCAGTGCTCACCTTCACAGGCACAAAGCTTGCAGTTCCATACGATCTGACTATTGATATCGGCTTGATAGCAGATAACAAGACAAGAAGGCTTGATATCAACGTTGCCAAGGACTGCGACCTTAATATTGATGATGGTTACGCGGATAATGACGGCGAAAACTGCTTCGGTAAGGTAACGGGCTCGGGAACTTCAACTCTTTCCTATATCGGTAGGGATGAAACCTTTTATCCTAAATTTACAGGTATTTCTGGCTTTAATAAGGTCATGGGAAATATTGTGGTTGAAGGAGCTATAACAAAGATCGGCGAATTCAGCGGAAATTTGGATATTTACGGCGAAAAAGCCTCCGCAGATATCAATAGGATCAATGCCCTCACCGGAAAAACCGAATCTACAGTATGTCTTTATTTAAATTCCAAGGGCGAGCTTCCTAAGATTACTATCGGCAGCATTGCAGACGGTGTAAAGCTCAACTATTGTCCTCATGATTATTACCAAGGTTCTTATTACATCGGAAGCGGAAAAACCATCCTTTATACAAAGACAGCTGATTTCGCAGATACGGATCAGATAAAGATCGAACGGGCCGAGGGATTTTCAGCAAGCTTTGACAGCAAAACAAAGTCCGTTAAGGCAGTAGCTGATGGTCCTGTTCTCCTCAGTGTGATCGACGATGCAAATAATAAGCCGGTTCCTGTTAATAACGGCAGCGACGGCAAATTTGCGACGCTTGAAGAGGCTGTAGCCTATATCGACAAGAACGGCAGCAGCACAACAGGCTATTACATCTCCTTAAGCTCTAACATCGAGTGTTCAAAGCTTACTCTCCCCAAGGCAGGAAGGGCTTCGGAGCTTGTCATAGATTGTTCTGAACAATACTATTCTATAAACGTAGGCAAGACAGCTTCTATCACATCGAATATGGATCTTACCTTGATCAATGCTTATTTTGAAACTAATGCCAAGTCCTTTACGATCAATGCAAAGGGCAACGTGGACTTACTAGGTGATAACGGTGGTATTAACGCAATCAAGGGCGGTGCAAAGAATACCCTTACTGTTGATGGCAGTTCTATCTGTGATGTAACAGGCTTCGGTACGGTCAATGTTGCGGATGCTAGTATGTTCGGTATTGAAACAACGCTAAAAACCAATGACCTTGTTCTCGGCAAAAATGCTATTGTGGGATTCTGGAAAGATCTTAAGTCGGTAACCTTCAGCAGCCTTAAAGCGGCAAAGGACGCAGGCTTCATGTACTTTGGTATACCCAAAAATGTTCCTAAGTTCACAGGCAAGGCTGAAAACTTCAAGGTTCATAAGGATGGATTCTACATTTTAGGCTACCCTAGCGAACCTTATAATAGTTCATTTATTTGTCCGGGCTCGAAGATACTTTCGACAAATGCTCTTACAGATCTGAGTATTTTCAAATTTTTTAACCTAGCATTGTTGGATACTTCCGAAACACCTGAAATTTTTTCCTTCAAGCAGGTCGGAAATGATATCTGCCTGTCAGCAGCAGAGTCCTTCGGACTTTCCTCCGATAAGAACAGCAAAACGCAGTACTTCTCCCGGTGGGAGGACGCTGTAAATGCTATCAATGCCGCAAATGACAGCAGTGCTTCATATACTATTGAAGTTAACGACATTGTTGAAGTCAGCAAGCTTACCTTCCCCGCAAAGGGCAAGTATAAAGAGCTTGTGGTCAGTGCTGACTATAATGAATATTTTCCTATTTGCATTTTTACTTCAGGTGCAATAACACTTACAGGCAATACAACCTTCGAAAATATTACTATCGTTGAACCTTCATCAAAAGCCGATGAAAGTTATGTAAGCTATAACGTGAATGCTTCAGGCTATGATGTTGTGCTTGATAATGCTTATTTAGTGTTTGCCAGCGTCAAGGCAAAGAATGTTACTATAAAAGATTTAGATAAGTATGATGAATTTGCTGTAAACAAGCTTGACGTAACAGATACTCTGACTGTAACCAGCGATGATAGCGATAATACTGTTAATTTAGCAACATATTATTTAGCAACATACGGCGGTATTACAGCTAAGAATATGGTTCTTGAAACATACTTGGTGATAGAAATACTTGACGGCAAAAAGCTTAATGTAACGGATACTCTTTTAACATTTTCAAAAAACAATCTAAATCCCGCTACTCTTGAAATAGGAGTCATTGATGAGGATGGCATGCGTGTTGAGAATTTCGCCAAGAATTATAGCCTCGGCAAGATCAAGAACGGCGCAAACTGGGCATTACTTTATGATTCCGATGGTTATACTATCTTACCCGATTCAAACGGCAATCTTTGCGTTGTTCGCTCGTTGTATGAGCCATATACATAAAACTCCATACCCGATCTTCTTAAAAGGAGGTCGGGTTATTTTTTTGTTGAAATAAATTGATAAAGTCAACGAAAAAAGGAAACAAATATTGGTGTTTTGCACAAACTTTTTTGGAATTGTTTGTAAAAACTTGAAAAAAATATGAAAATGTAATATAATATCTATATCATTGAAAAATTGTGTATATTTGTACGCTTAAGGAGTTGTATATAATGAGACTTGTTACACGTTCGGATTTTGACGGTCTTGCCTGCGGTGCATTGCTGAAGGACGTTGGAGTTATCGATAACTGGAAGTTCGTTCACCCGAAGGATCTCCAGGATGGGATAATTGAAATAACAAAGGATGACTGCCTTGCAAATGTTCCATATGTGGAGGGGTGCGGACTTTGGTTCGATCATCATTCAAGCGAACAGGAAAGAACTAAGCTTGAAGGAAAATTTGTCGGCGAAAGCAGACTTACACCGTCCTGCGCAAGGATCATTTATGACTATTACGGCGGCAGGGAACGCTTTGAGCATTATGACGAAATGATGGCCGCCGTTGATAAGGTCGACAGCGGAAATCTCACCCGGGAGGAGATACTCCACCCCGAGGGCTGGATCCTGATTGGGTTCCTTATGGATCCGAGAACGGGTCTTGGAAGATGGAGAAATTTCACCATTTCAAATTATCAGCTTATGGAAAAGCTTATCGACTGCTGCCGCACAATGACTACCGAGGAAATACTTGACCTCACTGACGTCAAGGAGCGTATCGAGGTTTATAACGAGCAGACGGAAAAATTCATTGAAATGGTCAAGGCTCATACACGCACCGAAAAGGACGTTATCATCACCGATCTGAGAGGCGTAGATCCGATCTATTCCGGCAACAGATTCCTTATCTACAGCCTTTATCCCGAACAGAATATCTCCGCATGGATCGTAAACGGCAAGGGCGGAGCAGGCTGTAGTGCGGCTGTTGGATATTCAATACTTAACAGAACATCAAGCGTTGACGTTGGACATTTAATGCTCAAATACGGCGGAGGCGGGCATAAGGCTGTCGGTACTTGCCAGTTCAGCGATGAAAATATGGATTCGGAGCTTCCGGAAATGCTGAACGAGCTTATCAACGGCTGACGGAGGTAAAAATGATAGAATTTCGTTATGATACACAGCTTCTTATCGAGGGAGAAAGCCTTGACGAGGATGCGATCGATGAATATTTCCGTAAGAATTTTAAGGGCGACAGCCTGCTTGCTGTCGGAGATGAGGAGCTTATAAAGATCCATTTTCATACAAATGAGCCTTGGAAGGTGCTTGAATATTGTGCGTCACTCGGCGAGATATACGATATCGTCGTTGAGGATATGGACAGACAATCACGGGGACTTAAGGGCTGATGAAGCTTTTTTAAGTGCAATTTGCTGTAATTAACTTTGCAGATTAACCTTATTTTTAGATTTTTTTTAGATATTTTTCATAAATGTTGACTTTTATTAAAAAAGGTTATATAATTGTATGAAAGTTATTATGTAAAATCAAAATACAGATCAGAGTATCAAAGTTTTCATGTAATAATGGGCAAGTCCTT
>CAZUDC010000043.1:0-10207 GCA_964619105.1 uncultured Ruminococcus sp. | reverse complement strand
AAATACTAATAATAAAAAAGAAACATACAAAGAAAAGTTTGAAAAGTTTTACACGGCTTATCCCCGTAAGGTTGGAAAGGCAAATGTTGAAAAATGGTTTAATAAAAATAAACCTAATGACAAACTGTTTGATTTGATAATGCGTAAACTAGAGATGTTTAAGAAATCTCCAGATTGGTTAAAACAAAATGGACAATTTATTCCATATCCTACAACATGGCTTAACCAAAAAAGATGGGAAGACGAATTAGAAATAGACCAAAAAACTCTTATACAAGATACTCAAGATTATACTGTATTTGAAACAAGAGACATGACTGACGACGAATATGCTGAAATGTTGGCAAATTACAGGAAAAACAAAGGAAGCGAGTGAAAAATATGTTTGACGAGGAAATAGAAAAAGCAGTTTTATACTATGTGATATTTGAACAAGAAGATTTAGAGCTGGAAGAAAAAGATTTTGTTAATGATAGAAATAAAAAAATAGCAAAAGCAATCAACGAATTGAGAAAAATGAAAGAGGAAATAAGCTTATTAACAGTACAAAACAGAATTAGTTCTTCTAACCAATCAGATGTGTTGGAATATATAGCTTCTTTAGGAAACAACATATATGGAAGTTCTGTAGAAGTTCTTTACAAAAAGTTAAAAGACTTAAGAAAGCAAAGAGAAGTTTTTGAATTAGCGAAAAGAATACAACAAGAAATTAGAGATGCAGAAAATCCAGATGTTTTTATTGAGCAGCAAATTCAACAATTAAACAAAATAAATCAATCATTAACTAAAGACGACAGCTTTGTATATCAAGTAGCAAAAGCATCAGAAGATTTAGAAAAGAAAATGACAGAGAAACATGACACGTCTTTATATACTGGAATTTTTCAATTAGACGACATTACCTCTGGATTACATAAAGAAGAATTAACAGTAATAGGAGCGAGACCTCGGAGTTGGTAAATCTACTTTTGCCTTGCAGATAGCAGAAAAAGTCGCTTCCAGAGGGATACACGTTGGTTTTGTAAGTTTAGAAATGTCTACGACTCAAATAATAAATAAAATTGTTGCAAAAAAAGCAAAAGTAAATGCAAACAATCTAAGAAATGGAACCTTGACGGAAATTCAAATCCCTAAAGTGGCAGAGACATTCCAAAAAATATCTGAGTTACCTATAACGATTTTGACAAAAGCCAACTCAATCCAAAAAATAGAGTCAGAAACAAGAAAGTTAAAAAACAAAAAGGATTTAGGGTTGCTAATTATAGATTATTTACAGTTGGTTAAAAATCAAAACAAATTCAATAATAGAGAGCAAGAAGTAGCAGACATTTCACGAACATTAAAGCTTTTAAGCTTAGAGTTAGAAATACCAATCATAGCCTTATGTCAATTAAATAGAAATGCTAGTAGGCAAAAACCAACCCTTGCCGATTTAAGAGAGTCTGGGGCTATAGAACAAGATGCAGATAATGTTATTTTTCTATATACAGAAAGAGAAAATCAAGAAGCAAACCTTGCGCCAATAGTCATTATAGATTTACAAAAACAAAGAGCGGGAGGAACAGGGCAAGTAAAGGTTATCTTTGATAAAAAATTTAGTGAATTTAAGAATATAATTCAAGGTTTTTAAGGGAGGAAAAGATGGAAGAGAAACAATTAGCAGTAGTAGAACAATTGCCATTGATAAGGCAATACTTTGAAGAGATACACAGGGAAATTGCAGAAAAAACAACAAGAGCAATAGAATTAGTTGTTACAGAAGATAACGTAAAAGACATAAAAAAGATAAGAGCAGAACTTAATAAAGAATATCAAGATTACGAAGAAAAAAGAAAAGAAATTAAAAGACAAATTTTAGCACCATACGAAGCATTTGAAAGAGATTACAAAGAAATGGTTGCGTTATCTTTTCAAGCAGCAGATACATCTTTGAAAAGAAAAATTGATGCAAGTGAAAACGTTTTGAAAATAGCGAAGATAGAAGAACTTAAAGAATATTTTGAAGAACTTGCAGAAGCACTACAATTAAGCCAATTCGTTAAGTTTGAGCAACTTGATATAAAAGTAAATTTATCTGATAGCATGAAAAAGTTAATGGCTCAAGTCGATAGCAAAATGAAATCTATCCAAAACGATATAATGTTGATAAACTTAGAACCATACAAAGGAGATATTTTAGTTGAATACTTAACAGATTTTAATTTTGCTAGAGCTAAAATGTTGGTCCTAAAAAGAAAAGAAATGGCAACAAGATTTCAACAAGAACAAGAACGAGTTGAAACAGTAATACAAGAAGAAAAACAAAGAGTAGAAGCTTTAGAAAAAGAGATTATTGTTCCTAAGATAACGGAAGAATTATTAACAACATCGTTTAAGGTTCAAGGGACAAGAGAGCAATTGATAGCTTTAAGGGAATATATTAACGAAAGCGGATTAACCTTGTTAAAAGATTAGGAGGTTAAAATGAGAGTATTAGTAGCTTGTGAAGAAAGTCAAGCCGTCACAATAGAACTGAGAAAACTTGGGCATGAAGCGTATAGTTGCGATTTAATTCCATGTAGTGGAGGACACCCAGAGTGGCATTTACAACAAGATGTGCTGCCGTTATTGAAAATGAAATGGGATATGATTATAGCTTTTCCGCCATGCACATATCTAAGTAATGCTGGGGCGAGACATTTGTTTAAGGGTGGCAAACTAAATCAAGAAAGATACAAAAAAGGATTGGAAGCAAAAGAATTTTTTATGGCTTTATATAATGCGGATTGCCCTAGAGTATGCGTGGAAAATCCATTGCCAAGTAAAATATATGAGTTGCCAGAGAAAAGCCAAGTGATACAACCTTATCAATTTGGACACCCATATACAAAAAGAACTCAATTATGGCTTAGAGGATTGCCACCGTTGCAACCCACAAATGTTGTAGAAGTAGAAAGCAATTGTAGAAAAGCTGGAAATTGGTTTAACAAAGGCGGGAAAGAACGCCAAAAAAACAGGAGCAAAACGTTCCAAGGTATAGCAGAAGCAATGGCTAACCAATGGGCGGGGGAAATAGATATTAAGGAGGAACAAAAATGAATAAAAAATTAAAATATGAAAATTTAACACAAGAGCAAATAAACAATATGAGCAGTAGCGAGTTAAGAGAATTAAAGGAAGAATACCAAGCTAGAAGAGCAATAAAAATAGGGGTTATAAGTTTTATAATACTTTTTGCAATAATTACATTTTTCAACAGCATAACAACAGTTCCAACAGGACACGCAGGAATTAAGACAAGATTTGGGAAAGTACAAAACGAAGTAATAACAGAGGGGCTTAATGTAAAAGTTCCATTTATAGAAAAAATAATAAGAATAGATTGTAGAACTCAAAAAATAGAAGTTGCAAATGCAACAGCTACAAAAGATTTACAAGAAGTAACTTTTACAATTGCAGTAAACTACAACATAACAAAAGAGACAGCCAATGAAATGTATAAAACAACAGGAACAGACTTCCAAAATGTTATCTTAAACCCATCTATTTTAGAAAGTATTAAAGCTGTAACAGCACAATATAAAGCAGAAGAACTTATAACAAAAAGAGGCGAAGTTTCAAACAAAATGCAAGAAACTTTAAAAGAAAAGATAGAAGCAAAAGGATTTAATGTTATAGATTTTAACATAATAGATTTAGATTTCTCGGCAGAATATAACCAAGCTATTGAGAAAAAACAAGTAGCAGAACAACAAGCACAACAAGCACAATACGAATTAGAAAAAGCAAGAGTAGAAAACGAGAAGAAAATAGAAAATGCTAAAGCTGATGCAGAAGTAATGAGACAACAAAATTCTCAAATAACAAACGAAACATTAAGATTAAAAGAACTTGAAAATCAAGCAGCTTTAATTCAAAAATGGAATGGACAATTACCAACAACAGCACTAGGAGATAATATCCCAATGCTTAACATAAACCAATAGGAGGAAATATTATGAATAAACAAGATATTGAAAAACAAGAAGAACAAGGGTTAATTGCTCTTGTAGACCAAAGTGGAGTTGAGCTTGCAATAGATAAGTTAATAGGAAAAAACAACTCTTTATTACCAACAAACATTGCGGTTGAAAGAATAAAAAATAGTGCTGGTTTTTATATCAGCAACAGAGAAGACTTAATGGGTCTTCCACAAAAAGAAAAACTATCTATGCTTTATGGAGTTTTGAAAGAAGCAATGGTAGGTTGTGAAGCAGGAGTGGATTACGATATAGTTCCATTTAAAAACAAGCCTGTTGTATGTAGAAAAAAAGAGGGTTGGTATAAAATTATAGATTTAATAAAACCAGCAGAGATTGTTAGATTTACAACAAATGTTATCGTTAAAGGAGATAATTATAAATACAATCCTGTAACAGAAGAATTACACCATGAAATGCTAACAACAAGTGATAAGTATGAAGACATTGTTGCATCTTATGCGTATATAAAGTTTGCAAATGGATTTGAAAAGACAGTATTTATGACAAAGAAAGACTTAGACGCAATAAGAAAAGTTTCTCCAAGTGCTGGGTCAGCTTATTCTCCATGGACTACACAAACAATGAAAATGGTTAAAACAAAAACTGTCAAAGAACTTGCAAAAGAATTGTTCACATTGTTTAGCAGCAAAGTAAATTCTACTCTTGCGAGAGCTATAGATAGCGACGAAGAAGCTGTTTCTAAGCTTGATAGCAAAGGAAACGTTATCGAAGATAGAACAGTTTATGAAGTAGAAGTAGCAAAGACAGAAGAGGTTGACTTAAATAATTTATAAAATTATTTAAAAAACGCTTGACAAATTCATATAGATATGGTAATATTACCTTGCAAGCGTATTTAATCGTTCATGCAATATTGCTTTGAGTGGAGGAGTTTTGATGGATTATAATATATTGGCAAGCGGTTCGACAGGGAATTGCACTATAATTAACAATTTTATAGCTATAGATATGGGTATTCCTTTCAGTCAACTAAAACTATACTATAAAAAGTTAAAAGCTGTTTTTATAACACATCAACACTCTGACCACTTAAATAAATCCACCGTAAAACAACTACGGTCGTCTTAGACCAAGTTTGATATTTGTGGTAGGAAAGTATATGGCGCAGACATTGTATGACCTTAAAATCGAACCTCGTAACATTATCGTATTAAATGACGATGTTTGGTATGAATTTAATGCTTTTAGATGCAAATTGAATTTAATACCTCACGATGTACCTAATGTTGCAATACATTTACAGATTGATAATGAGAAATTGTTGTATGCAACAGATACTTCTAGTCTGGAAAATATAAATGCTAAAAACTATAATTACTATTTGATTGAGGGGAACTATAAGGAAAAAGAATTGGAAGAACGAAAGGAACGTAAACTTTTAAACGGAGAATTTGTAATTGAAGATAGGATTGCTAACAGCCATTTGAGCTATGAACAATGTTTAGATTTTTTTATGGAAAACGCTAGTGATAATTCCGTTTTAGAAGTTATGCACAAACATATACAGAGAGGAGGAGAAGAACTTGAGTGATGCCGAAAAGATAAAAGACTTAATGAAAGCAAGAGGATTATCACAAAATGCTTTTGCCAAAGAAACAGGAGTAGCACAAAGCTATATTTCTTATATTATCAATGGTAAACAACAGATAACTGAAAGAATTGCAAAAAAGATATGTTCTGCATTAGATATAGATATATCTTACTTTAAAAGCGAAGAAGAGAAAGTTGAAGAACCTGTTGCTGAAACAGTTGTAACTTTCCCAAAAGAAGAAGACAAAAGTGTTATTTCTATTGAAGATGCAGCGGTGTATGGAGATATACTAGATATCGCAATAAAGATAACAGAGCTAAGAGGTCAATTGCTAGAAAAAATTAAAATTGATAGGGAAAAAGATAAGTATTATAACGGAATTGACCAAGATTTTTTACACCATGTTGAAAACCTTGATAAGCTTTCAGATAAAGAGGCTATTGACATAATCTTAAAAGAAAAAGAGTCAAGAAAAAATAGAAGAACCGTTAAAAATAGAGTGTTTTTTATTCAAGGAATGTTAAATGCTATGCCAAATCCAAATTTATATCAATTTGTGATAAATGGAATTAACAGAAATAAAAACTTTGAATACAAACCAAGAAATGAGTTGAATACAAATGCAATTAAAGGGGATATGTAATTCTTGTTTAGGTTGCAATAGATTATTAAATCAAGAATTTAGGGGCGTTTACAGATGCCCCAATTATATGAAAGGAAGAACTGAAAATGAAGAGAACAGTAGTAAAAATAAAATCAAAAACTAAAACAGACGAAATATGGTGCGATGTTAATGGTTGCACATTCGAACTTATGGGGGCTTATATTGCTTTAACTCAAAACTTAATTGGAGCGTTCAAAAAAGAGGGAAATAGTGGAGAAACTGCATTAAAAATGATGTTTGCGGACGCAATAGAAGAGTTTGAGAAAAATGGAATAAAAGTAAAGGAGATTATGAAAAATGCGTAAAGATATATTGAAAGTAATAGAAGAAGATGGAGAAACTATAAAAGTAGAATTTAAAGGAACGTTTGAAGACTTATTCAATGGGTTTGAAGCAGTTTCTAGAGCAGCACTAGAGGGGATTAAGGGGAAATGCGAAAGCAAAGGACAAATAAAATCTGCTCAAATAGAACTAATGGATAGATATTTAAGAGTTTTTATGGAAACAAATCCATCTGGATTGCTTGTTTTATACGACCAATTAACAAATGGAATACTTGAAATTGTTAGAAAAGTTGACAATACTCAACCTAAAAAAGAATTTTTAGATGCAATGATGGAAATTATAACAAAAAGTTTTGAAAAATTTAAGGAAGATTGTGAAAAAAATGATTAAAGAATTAGTTTTAATGATAGCAATATCTTATTTAACAATAGCTTTTGCTTGGTATTGTATTTTTACATATCAATTTAATTTTAGAGTTACAATAAATGTTGGAGGAGAAACATTACAAAAAGATTTTAAAGGATTAGAATTGGCAATAATATGTTTAGCATGGATTGTAATATTTCCATTTGCAATAATACAAATGAAAAAGAACAATGAGGAGGAATGATTATGAAAATATCAAAAAGTGTAATAAATGCTTTTGCAATAGAAGACATGGTACAATGGGTTCTTAGCTTTAAGATAAAAAGAAATTTTGCTGACGACTGTGACAAAGAAGTACAAGAACTTTATGAACAAAAAATAAAAAAGCTGCAAAATAAAATATTAAGAGAATTGTAGAGGAGGTTGCCATGAATAGAGCCGAAAGAAGAAAACAAATAAAAAGATTAAACACCCCTCAAAAGTTGGAACAATTTAGCGCTGAACTTGAAAGAAGATTAAGACAAGAATATACTGAAAAAGCAAGAAATATAAACAGAGATTTTGTTAGGTGTTATACAATATTGACAGCTTATGTTTTAAATGACGAGCTTGGACTTGGACCAACAAGACTGCCTAAAGTTTTAAGGTCTATACAACATCATGTTGACTTATTAGATAGTGACCACATAAAAATCGAAGAGCTTGAAGAATGGTTAAGGGACGAAAAACATATAGAATTTACTTGGGATAATAAAAAAGGAGGTATTGAAAGAGATGGTTGATAAATTTAAAAGAGAACATCTTGAAACACTAGAAAAGGAACAATTGATAGAACATTGCCTTGCTTTACAAGAAGAAAACTGGAACTTTCAAAAAGCTTATTATGTAAAACCACGGAGGAGAATATACTGTTGAAAGTCTAACAACTCCAAAAGGTAAAATATTACACAAAGTTGTTTATGATTATGCTAAAATGGACGAAAGCTTTTCTCATTTTCCTAAGGCTAGGAAATTGATATTTCTTCCAGAAGAATATCAAGAAATAACAGAAGACATTAGAATAAAGATAAACGAAATGCACGAAGTAATGTATAAAAAGGGTTACGAATGGATTTCTACTATATCTGTTACAGACTGTGAAATTATACCTTGGGGAGAAAAGCCAGAAGAGAAAATGAAAAAATTGTCTGAGGACTTTAAACAAAACAAAAGTAAATTGACAGAAGACGATTATTTGTTTTAGGAGGTAATTATGGAATTTTTAGAAATTGCTCTTTCTATAGCTTGGAAAGTGACACTTATATTGGGTTGCTTGGCAATGAGTTACGCTATAGCATCTACTTTAGTTAGTATCATTTATAATGATATTTTAAATAAAAAAGAAACAAGCAGACTTATAAAAGAAAATATAGACCTTAAAGAAAAAATTAACCAACTAGAAATAGAACTTATTGACAAAGAACTTGCTAAAGAGTATAATGACGACAAGAGAACCAAAAATTGAGTTCTAGTTTGTTTTTCATGCCCTAGAGAGAAATCTCTAGGGTTTTTCCGTTTATTTTATGAAAAATGCTTGACATATTGATAAAATTATGCTACAATAATAATCGAGGAGAGATAATTATGAATAGTATAATGAATATTAACAATAATGTTATTGCTAATAAGGAGCAATACATTGAAAAATTTTTAGAATATATTGATGTATCAAATAACACAATTAAAGAGTATGCAGCAGGGTTGAGAAGATTTTTCAGCTATTGCTATGAAAATAATGTTGTTGAAGTGCAAAGACAAGACGTTATAAATTTTAGAGAACACTTAAAAGAAAATAACAGAGAAGCAACAACAATAAACTTGTATCTAGCAAGCGTTAAAAACTTCTTTAAATGGCTTGAGTATGAGGGGGTATATAAAGACATTACTCGCAACGTAAAATCGCTTCCTGTTCAACGTGGACACAAAAGAGAGGCTGTTACAGTTGACCAACTAAAAAATATGTTATCTTTTTGTAAAGACAAAAGAGAAAAACTTATTTTGTTGATAACTATAACAACAGGACTTAGATGCAACGAACTTAGAAATATTATGGTTGAAGACTTTAAAGAAAGAAATGGAACAGTTTGTTTGTATGTATTAGGTAAAGCTAGAGCTGGCTTAAAAACAGATTATGTTGTAATTCCAGACAATCTATACAAAGAAATAAAGGATTATATAAAAGAAAACAACATAACAGGTTATCTTTTTGTTAGCAATAGTAATAACAACAGGGGAAACCTTATGTCCACAAGAGCTATAAGAGATATCGTAAACAAGATATATGAAAAAGCTGGACTTGATAAAAGCTTATATGTATTTCATAGTTTGAGACACGGCTTCTGTAATATTAGTCTTATGAACGATATAGATATTGTAGAGGTATCTAAAGCTATGAGACATAAATCTATCCAAACAACAATGACTTATGTTAGAGATATTGAGGCTAAAGATAATAAATGTTTTGCTGCTGTTGGTAATTTAGTTTTAAACTAGGAGGATTACTATGGAGAAACTAGAGAAGATTATGGACGGGAATGAATTGTGTATCAACGCCCTAAGCAAAGAGATTGAGAGATTAAAAGAAAGAATTAGAGTTATTGAAAAGGCTGTATATGAGGGATATTATGACGACATTGGAGATTATGTATTAAACTTTAATAGAGAAGACTTAGAAGAAGCCCTTAAAAAAGTATTTGATGCAAAAGAAGTTAATATTTTACACTAAGGGGGAATTATAATGCCGAGAGGTCAATATCAAAGAGCAACCAAAAGAGGACCGTATAAAAAAGAAAATGGGACAATGGTTAAAAGAGTTGTTTATTTAACAAATGACCAATTTGAAAAACTTAAAGAAAGTGCTGCTGTAGCAGAAATGTCTTATGCAGAATTATTAAGAAAAATTCTTAATGATTATTTCTTAAATAAATCATTTGACACAATTAAATAACTGTGATAATATAAACTTGTCAATATCTTTACGGATACTGAAGTTCTTCCGCTAGCTAAGAATTGAACCGCTTAGCTAGCATATATAATAACTGTAAACTAGATTAAATTATAGGAGGGAGCTGAGAGACCCATGGCTTATACAGCAAAAGAAAGAGCTTATCAAAAAAAGAGATATAAAACAGACAAAAAGTATAGAGAAAAATTGATTAAAGATAATACCGAAAAACATAAAAAGAATAAGAAAAAATATAACAAGATTATGCGTGATTATTACCACTCAAACTCTGAATATCGTAAGAAAAGATTGGGACAAATGCGCGCATATAATAAGAGAAAACGTCATAAAAAGTC
>CAZUDC010000042.1:0-10359 GCA_964619105.1 uncultured Ruminococcus sp. | reverse complement strand
GGTGATGTTCAGGCGGTAAAAAATCTGAGCTTTCGTGTTAAGGAGGGTGAGCTGTGCGAATGTTGTCGGAAATATATTGAAATATAATTCCGAGCGTATTATAATTACACTTAGCAGAAATAATGAAAGGAAGCTTGAATAATGAATAATATAATTGAAATAAGCAATCTTGTAAAAAGCTTCGGTGATGTTCAGGCGGTAAAAAATCTGAGCTTTCGTGTTAAGGAGGGTGAGCTGTTTGCCTTTCTCGGAGTGAACGGAGCGGGAAAATCGACTACTATAAATATTCTTTGCGGTCAGCTTAAAAAGGACGGCGGAGCTGTTCGCATATGCGGAATGGAGCTTGAACGCAGTCTTGATAAAATAAAGGGACAGCTTGGCGTTGTTTTTCAGAATTCCGTTCTTGATCCAAGCCTTTCGGTGAAGGATAATCTTAAGATAAGGGCGGCTCTCTATGGGATCTCGGGGAAGAGCTTCGATGAAAGGCTTAAGGAGCTTGCTGAAATGCTTGATTTTGAAAATATCCTCGGCAGAACTGTCGGCAAGCTTTCAGGCGGGCAGAGAAGGCGTATCGACATTGCAAGGGCTATCATAAATCACCCGAAAATACTTATCCTCGATGAACCGACGACAGGCCTTGATCCGCAGACAAGAAACACGCTCTGGAGGGTAGTGGGTGAGCTTCGCAGACGTGAAAATATGACGGTTTTTCTTACCACGCATTATATGGAGGAGGCCGCCGACGCTGATAATGTTATTATTCTTGACAGCGGAAAAATAGCCGCTTCAGGCACTCCGCTTGAACTGAAAAACCAATATACGGGCGATCATATCACGCTCTACGGTGCAGATGAGGACGAAATTGAGAAGCTCGGCGTTGATTATGAGATCAATAGGGATATTATACGCATCCTTGTTCCCGATACAGAGGCGGCAACAAAGCTTATCGTAAGCTCGCCGCAGCTTTTCAAGGATTACGAAATAACCAAGGGCAAAATGGACGATGTTTTTCTTGCCGTTACAGGCAAAAAGCTAGGATCCGATGAGAATTAAGGGGTGAATCAAATGACTGCATTATCCGCACTTGTAAAAAGAAGCATTAAAATATATTTCAAGGATAAGGGTATGTTTTTTACCTCGCTCATTACTCCGCTTGTCCTGCTGGTGCTTTATGTAACATTCCTGAAAAATGTCTATGAGGACAGCTTTACACAGCTTTTTTCCGAATCGGGCATTCAGCTTTCCGATGAGATTATAAACGGAGTAGTCGGAGGTCAGCTTGTTGCTTCGCTGCTTGCAGTAAGCTGTATAACAGTTGCTTTTTGCTCAAATATGCTTATGGTACAGGATAAATACACGGGAGCGGCAAAGGATATTTCCGTTTCGCCCGTCAGCAGGAGGACAACTGCTCTCGGATATTATATCGGAGCATTTGTGTCAACTCTGCTTGTGTGCGTTATCGCCGCTGCTGTCTGTCTTGTATATCTTAAAGCGATAGGCTGGTTTATGGATATTTCCGATATTTTCAAGGTCCTGCTTGATATAATCCTGCTCACGATGTTCGGTACAGCTCTTTCGAGCATAGTCAATTGCTTTTTGTCAACACAGGGTCAGGTTTCTGCTGTTGGAACGATAGTCAGCGCAGGCTACGGCTTTATCTGCGGCGCATATATGCCGATCTCACAGTTTTCGGACGGTCTTGCAAAGGTACTTGCATTTCTCCCGAGCACATACGGCACATCATTGCTGAAAAATCATTTTATGTGCGGCGTTTTTTCCAAAATGAACGATATAGGCATTCCTGATGAAGCAATTGAAGCCGTCAAGGACGCTGTTGACTGCAATATTTATTTCCTTGACAAAAAAACTGAAATGAGTATAATGTATATATGGCTTGTCGGAGCGGTTATAATTTCAACAGCCGTATATATAGGTATCAATATATTTAAAAAGCATTGAAGGTGAAAATGAATGAAGAAAACTTTGATTGCCATTATTTCTTTTACAGCGGCCGCGATGGTATTTGCACTTGGAATACATTTCGGCAGGAACTCTTTAAATGAAGAAGATAATGTGCAGACAAATATCATCGCTGAAAGCATTACGGCGGAAATAACAACAAAAGAGGTTACAGAAATCACCATAGAAGAAAATACCGATGAAATAATTGACGATGATGAAGCCTTTGATATTTCCGAAGACGAGCTTAATTCGCTTATCAAGGAAAATATTTATTGCAATATGATCTACAATATAAAAACACTTCCGACAAAGGAAGAGATAGATTATGAATCGGAAAATTATCTTTATGAATCGGACAGCGAAAAATTCCCCGATTATGCCTCCTTTGAAAGCTATATCCGCTCTGTTTACTGCGAGGCGGAGGCTGACAGACTGCTGTATAACAGTCCTTATGAGGGAATGCCGATGTATACGGAATCGGAGGGCAAGCTTTGCATTGATTCCCGCTTTCTTGGGAGCAAGGGATATTATGTGGATTGGTCGGATTTCAGCTTCACGGTCAATTCATCCGAAAATAACAGGGTCAGCTTTACTCTTTGCGGAAGGGCTGAATACCCGTCTGATGAGCCTGTTATCGAGGAATATCTGGTAGAAGGAGCTGCTGTTCATGAAAATGGTGGATGGCGGCTTGAAGAAATGCTTTATTGATTGGAGGAAAGACAATGAAAAATAATAATATGCTTCTTGAAAATGAAACACAGTCAAACAAGCTGTCTGCGAAGGTAATGAGGATCACCTTTCTGATGCTTATACTTGTTTATTTACTTGATGTTGCGGGGATCTTTATTGTAAAGCTTTCGCTTATGACGGTTGCCTGTATACTTGGAAGCGTAATGCTGCTGCTCCCGACGCTGCTTGTGGATATACTTAAAATAAAAAGCAGCTATATGAAGTATATAATCGTTGTATGTGCTTCTTGCTTTATTACAATTTTAAGCTCAACGCTTATCTATCATGTAGTAGCAATGTACGTTTATGCGATAGCGCTTTCAAGCCTGTATTTTTCAAAAAGATTGAATGTGATATCAACTCTGCTTACGGTCATAGGAGTTTCGGCAGGTCAGATCTTTGCGTTTTATTGCGTTGATATCGTAGATCATAATTTTGATACCCTTAAAGAGCTGATAATATTTGGCATTATTCCCCGCGGATTAGGTGTAATTGCGGTTTCAGCTATTTTCACAACGCTGTGTTCAAGGACTGCAGCAATGCTTTCAAATCTTCTCGGTGCGGAGGAGCAGAAGGAAATGCTTAGACGTATGGAGGAAATGAAGGCCAATGCTGAAAATACCTCGGTCGCTCTTGCTGAAATGGTAACAAAGCTTTCTGCAATCACTGAAAGCTCTGTTGAAGCCAACCATGAGATCGCAGTTCAGTCGGCAAGTCTTTACAGCAGCTCCGTTGAAAATTCCGAATCGGTCTCATACGCTGACAGGCTTATAAACGATATGTCAGGCGAGATATCCGCACTTAGCGAGATGAATCATAAAACCGCCGAGCTTACAAGTGAGATCGAACAAAGCACGCAGAACAATCAGCAGCTTATGAATGACGCAACCTCCGATATGGAAAAAATATACAACAGCACCAACGAATGCCGCAGTATAATAAGCTCCCTTGGCGAGCGTTCGCAGAAGATCATCGGCATTATTAAAACCATAACCGAGATCTCTGTTCAGACGAATATTCTTTCGCTTAATGCGAGAATTGAGGCTTCAAGGGCAGGCGTTCACGGAAAGGGCTTTGCTGTCGTTGCCGCAGAGATACAGAAGCTCTCCGTTCAGACCAAGGCGGCTGTTGACAATATAGAAAAAATCGTCAACGAGGTTGCAAAGTACACGGAGGACGCTGTTAATGCGATGGAGCAGAATACTCTTTTCACTCAGACAGGTATGGAAAGCATACGCAGGGCTAATGAAAGCTCCGCAGTCATCACTTCTTCTAACGGAGAGCTTGCGCAGAAAATCTATGCGATAGACCGTTCTGCGGATGAGATACGGAGCAAGAGCGATGAGGTTGCCGAAAGTATGAAAAAAATCAGCGTAAATACGGTGCAGAACTGCACTGCCGCTGAGCAGGTGACAGCTTCGACCAAGGAAAACAACGCAGGAACAGCAAATCTTGCGAAAATCGTTGAAAACATCCAGCTGCTTGCAACACAGCTTAATGATGTTATAGTAAACAATTAAAAAAACCCTGACCTTCAGAATTTGATCCGAAGGTCAGGGTTATTTTTTTATTTTTCACAATATTCTTCTCTGCCTGATTTAAAGATATCCCCGCCGTGTGAATCGACCGTAACTGTAACGGGAAAATCCTCGATCTCGAGCCTTTTAACCGATTCACAGCCAAGCTCCTCAAAGGCTATGACATCGCATTTTTTTATACAGCTTGCAGCCAATGCACCTGCGCCGCCGATAGCACAGAAATACACCGCATTATTGCGCTTAACTGCGTCTTTTACAGCGTCACTGCGTTCGCCCTTGCCTATCATTGCACGAAGTCCGCAGTCAAGAAGCCTAGGTGCAAATTTATCCATTCTGCCCGAGGTGGTCGGACCACATGAGCCTATTGCCTTCCCGGGGGCGGCAGGAGTAGGACCTGCATAATAGATGACGGCCTCCTTTATATCAAAAGGAAGCTCTTTTCCTTCATCAAGGAGTGCGTCAAACCGCTTATGTGCAGCATCACGAGCGGTATAAACAGTTCCCGTGAGCAACACCTTATCACCTATGCGGAGCTTGTCACAATACTGTGCAAGCTCCGCAACATTAAGCTTATAAATTTCTGCCATTATCAGCCGTTTTCGCTTTCTGCAGCTGCTTCTGCTGCCTTAGTAAGGCTTTCCAGCTCGCTCATATCGAAACCGAAATTAGCCTTGCCCGATGGTGCTGGTGCAGGAGCCGGTGCAGGTGCAGGAGCAGGAGCCGGTGCAGGCGCAGGTTCAGCCTTTGGGGCAGGAGCTTCAGTAGGTGTGTTGCTTGGAGCAGGAACAGCTCCGCTGACGATCGCCTGTGTTTCCTCGATGCGTGTTTTTGCTTCATCAAGCTTTGCAAAGCTGTCACTTGAGAACATTTCAAGGATCTCTCTGAGGTCGGCAACCTTGCTTTCGATCTCGTCAACCTCTGCCTTGACAGAAGCCTTAAGAGCCTCTGAAGCGGACTTCATTGCTTCAGACTTATCCTCTGCGTCGGAGAGGATCCTGGAAGCCTTTTCATTAGCCTCCTTGACCTTGGAGGATGCTTCCTCGTCAGCCTTATTTACGATGGTCGCAGCCTTGCCGTTAGCGTCGCTTCAGTAGGTGTGTTGCTTGGAGCAGGAACAGCTCCGCTGACGATCGCCTGTGTTTCCTCGATGCGTGTTTTTGCTTCATCAAGCTTTGCAAAGCTGTCACTTGAGAACATTTCAAGGATCTCTCTGAGGTCGGCAACCTTGCTTTCGATCTCGTCAACCTCTGCCTTGACAGAAGCCTTAAGAGCCTCTGAAGCGGACTTCATTGCTTCAGACTTATCCTCTGCGTCGGAGAGGATCCTGGAAGCCTTTTCATTAGCCTCCTTGACCTTGGAGGATGCTTCCTCGTCAGCCTTATTTACGATGGTCGCAGCCTTGCCGTTAGCGTCGTCAACGACCTGATTGGCAAGACGCTTGGCGTCCTCATCCATTTTTCTTGCATTTTCCTTAGCCTGTGTAACGATCATATTGGCAGATTTCTGAGCTTCAAGGAATACATTTCCGAGATCCATTGCACTGCTGTCGGGAGAGCCTGTTGCAACCTTGCTCTTAGCCTCCTGCAATTCCTCCTCGAGAGCGGCATTCTGAGCCTTGAGATCTTCGATTTCCTTATCCTTTTCAGCAAGCTCGCCTGCAATAGTGCCAAGCTGATTATTGAGGGATTCGTTGCTTGCCTGAAGCTCTGTGATCTTAGCCTTATCAGCTGCAAGAAGCTCCTCATATTTTTCATCGCTTACGCCGTTTCCGCCGCCTGCTTCTTCAAGAAGTGCTTTCTTTTCGTCAAGCTCTGCCTGAAGAGTGTAGATCTTAGTATTTAATTCATCAACGTATGCAAGTACGTCCTTTTTATCAAATCCGCCGAAATTGACTGTTTTAAGAAATCCGGTACCTTCTGCCATAACAATAACCTCCAAATTTATATGCTGTGAAAAAGCATACACATTTTCACATAACAATTATAACATATTATCTTAAATTTCACAAGCACATTTTATAGTAATTTGTAACCAAATTTTTGCAAAAATTTTTAGTTATTTAGCCATTTTTGCTTTTTTGTGACGGAATTTTTTATTTGGAACAATATAGAAATGACAAATATTTTGCTGAAAATATGGGATAATATTTCAGTAAAAAGAACAAAGAAGGGAATGTTTTTATATATGTATAATTCCGAAGCGTTCACCAAAAAAGCGAATATCGTTCTGAACAGGGCTTTTATAAGTGCAGGGCAGCTTGGACATACCTATGTAGGAAGCGAGCATATACTTCTTGCACTTATATCCGAGCAGGATTGTGCGGCGGCAAAGGCTTTAAGCTCCTGCGGCTTAACCGAGGCGGCTGTGCGTTCGGGGATAGAAAATATTGTCGGTATCGGTGAGCCTTGCGTTACGGACGGGGAATGTATGACCTCCTGCGCTGAAAGTATAATTGCCAACGCTTGCGAAATTTCCCATGCCTGTAATTCGCCGCTTACGGGGACAGAGCATCTGCTTTCGGCTGTTCTTGGGCAAAAGGACTGCACAGCGATGTCGATACTTTATGATACAGGCGAGAATATGGCGGCTCTTAACGGCATATGCAAAAAAAAGGGACGTGATATACAGCTCAACGCATTAAAAAAATATGGTAAGGATATGGTCAGAGAAGCCGCAGAGCATAAATGCGATCCTGTTATAGGCAGAAGCCGCGAGATCAACCGTGCGATACAGATCCTTGCAAGGCGGAGCAAGAACAACCCTTGTCTTATAGGTGAAGCAGGAGTTGGAAAAACGGCTGTTGCCGAGGGAATAGCCGCACTCATTGCAAGCGGAGATGTCCCGCGCTCTTTGCGTTATAAGCATATATATTCCCTTAGTCTTACGTCAATGCTTGCAGGGGCAAAATACAGGGGAGATTTTGAGGAACGAATAAAGCAATGTATGGACGAGGCGTCGCAGGACGGCGATATAATACTTTTTATCGATGAGCTTCATACGATAGTCGGTGCAGGTGCGGCGGAGGGTGCTATTGACGCGGCGAATATTCTTAAGCCGCAGCTTGCAAGAGGTGATATACAGCTGATAGGTGCGACAACAGCGGCGGAATACAGACGCTTTATCGAAAAGGACGCAGCCCTTGAACGCAGATTTCAGCAGATATTGATAAATGAACCGTCAGAGAATGAGGCTGTGATAATGATAAATGGTATAAAGCCGCTCTATGAGGATTTTCATAACGCTGTTATAACCGATGAAGCTGTCCGTGCGGCGGTTGAGCTTTCGTCAAGGTATCTTCCCGAACGTTTTTTGCCCGATAAGGCGATCGATTTGATAGATGAAGCCGCTTCAAAGGCAAGGATAAAGGAATCCGCTTCACCTCAGACCTTAAACGACCTTGCGGAAAATCTGAAAAGAATGCTTGACGGAAATATGCCTTCAAAAAGGATAAAACGCAGACAGGAGCTTCCAAGCTGGTACAGTGCAAGCGAGGAAAAGCCGGTTCAGATCGGCAGAGAGGAGATAGCCGCAGTTGTTTCGGATATAAAGGGGATACCGTTATGCAGGCTCACCGCTGATGAGAGTGAACGTCTGCTTTTGCTTGAAAAGGAGCTTCATAAGCGGATAATCGGGCAGTCAGAGGCGGTGCGATCGGTTGCACAGGCTGTACGCAGGAGCCGTTCAGGGCTTCGCGATTCAAAAAGACCGCTCGGCTGCTTCCTTTTTACAGGCCCTACAGGCTCGGGGAAAACGGAGCTTTCAAAGGCTCTTGCCGAATGTCTTTTTGATGATGAAAGAGCGCTTATACGGTTTGATATGTCCGAATATCAGGAAAAGCACAGCATTTCAAGGCTGATAGGCTCACCTCCGGGATATGTCGGCTTCGGCGACGGCGGCTTGCTGACAGAGAAGGTTCGACGCAGACCTTACAGCGTCGTGCTTTTTGATGAGATAGAGAAGGCTCACCCCGATATAAGCTCGATTTTGCTTCAGATCGCAGAAGAGGGGGAGCTTACCGACAGCAGCGGAGTAAAGGTCAGCTTCAGAAGCGCCGTTATCATAATGACGTCCAATCTCGGTGCGGAAAAGCTTTCGGGAAAAGGCTCTGTCGGATTTATTCAGACGGAGCAGTCGAAAAAAGAGAATGCGGAAGAAACCGTCAGGGGATTTTTCTCTCCTGAGCTTCTCGGCAGGCTTGATGAAGTGATCGTTTTTGAACAGCTTAAAAGCAGTGAGCTTTCGGAAATAGCAAGGCATATGCTTTCAGCCCTCGGAAAACGTGCGGAAAAGCTTGGTATAGGCATAGAATTTGATGATTCGGCGATAGAAAGGCTGTCCTGTTCCTGCGGAAAAAGCGGAGCGAGGGAGCTTCGACGAAATATAACCGCAAATATTGAAAATATGCTTTCTTCAAAGGTCATATCGGGCGAGCTTCATAAAGGAGATAATATACGTCTTATTTATAACGGTAAGGAATTTTCCGTATGTCAGACCATGGCGGTATAACTCAGGCAGGATGTCCCCCTGCCTCTGAATTGGATTTCGTTCAATTCGGCGGCGGGTTCCATTTACTGATCAGTGGGAGTTCAAGCCTTCACTGAACATAGGTTATACTAAACACCATTTAAAATTCTGAAAAAATCAAGCCGACAAGCTTGAATAAATGGATTTCGGCGCAGATTTTTTCCTGTATTTTATTGGTGTTTAGTATTGGCATCGCCAGCCCTTGCCACGTTAAATGACGGGGCAAGCCTCTTATTGAATATATGGCAACACTTCGCAAAGAACGGCTAACGGCTTTGTGCTGTGTTGCCTTAAAGAGATTATGTTCACGGATGAATATGAACAAAATGTAAAAAATATAGTCCGCTGTTGACACGGGAAGTGATATGTGATACAATAAATGAGTAATAATTATGCTTTAGCACCAAAAAGCTTAAAAGCTTAAAATCGCTAAAGTGCAGGAAGGGAAGTATCATTATGACAGAAAAAAAGGGAGATCTTATCTCATACAGACCTGATATCAAGCTGCTTGACGCAACTATCCGTGACGGTGGACTTGTAAATAACTTTAAATTTTCCGATGAGTTTGTCAGGGAGCTTTATAAAACCAACGTCAAGGCAGGCGTTGAATATATGGAATTCGGATATAAGGCGTCAAAGGAGCTTTTCAATGTTAAGGAATTCGGCAAGTGGAAATTCTGCGATGAAGAGGATATCCGTGCAGTGGTAGGCGAAAACAATACAAATCTTAAGCTCACTGTTATGGCTGATGTCGGAAGATGCGATTATAAAAAGGATATTCTTCCCAAGAGTGAGAGCGTTATCGATATGATCCGTATCGCAACATACACTCATCAGATGCCCGGAGCTATTGAAATGATCAATTATTGTCACGAGCTTGGCTATGAAACTACCGTAAATATTATGGCTATCTCTGCGGCTAAGGAGGAGGACGTTAAGAAATCGCTTGAAATGGTATGCAATTCGCCTGTTGACGTTATTTATCTTGTTGACAGCTATGGTTCGCTTTATCCCGAGCAGATAAGAGAAATGACAAAGCTTTACTGCGAGGCTGCCGAAGCCTGCGGCAAAAAGGTAGGTCTGCATATGCATAATAATCAGCAGCTTGCTTTTGCAAATACGATCGAGGGTATTGCATTCGGCGCTAGCTTTGCAGACGCAACTATGAGCGGTATGGGCAGAGGAGCTGGCAACTGTTATATGGAGCAGATGCTTTCCTTCCTTAAGAATCCGAACTATAACCTTTCACCTGCGCTTAAATTCGTGGAGAAGTATATTTCCAAGGAGAAGGCAAACGGCTCTGTATGGGGCTATGACGTTCCGTATATGCTTACAGGCGTGCTGAACCGTCACCCGAGATCGGCTATTTCCTTCATCAAGGACGAAAAGACTGATTTTGATGAATTTTATCAGGATCTTCTTTACGAGCTTTCATAAAATCACATTTTATAACTCAGGCAGGATGTCCCCCTGCCTCTGAATTGAATTTCGTTCAATTCGGCGGCGGGTTCCATTTACTGTTCAGTGGGAGTTCAAGCTCCCACTGAACATAGGTTATACTAAACACCATTTAAAATTTGAAAAAAATCAAGCCGACAAGCTTGAA
>CAZUDC010000041.1:0-10436 GCA_964619105.1 uncultured Ruminococcus sp. | reverse complement strand
CTAAAAACCGAAGCGACAAGGTTTTTGACGTCAATGTTGTCAGGTACGGCGACCCTCTTGAAATCTACACAAGTGCCGATGGCGAGGTCATTTTCAAAAAATACTCCGCAGTGAATGAAATGGCAAATTCAGCGTCACAGGTCGCAGAGGTTATGACAAGGCTTGCGAACTGTCCGACCGTGGTTTTTGACAGAGATCACGTTGTAGCTGTTGCAGGCGTGCAAAAAAAGGAATTCAGCGAACGCAGGGTTTCAAGAGCCTTGGAGGAATACCTCGAAAACAGGAAGAATTATATTCGCTCATCAAGCTCTGACGCAAAGGTTTTTCCCGTTGAGGGTGTGGATCAGGCGGCAATTGCCTGTCTGCCGATCTATGCTTCGGGTGATGTTACGGGTGCAGTCGCCTTTCTTGCACCAAATGATTCAGCCGTTGCAAACGAGGTCCAGCAAAATCTTATCCAAGCGGCGGCACAATTCCTTGGCAAGCAGATCGAGGATTAAAGAAATACCGTACATTTCCTTTTACGGAGATGTACGGTGATTTGTTTATTCGGAAAACATTTCGGTCGAAAGATAGCGTTCGCCTGTATCGGGAAGAAGAACAACTATATTTTTGCCCTTATTCTCGGGCCGCTTTGCAAGCTCTGCGGCTGCCCATAATGCCGCACCGGAGGATATTCCTACAAGTATTCCCTCTTTTCTCGCCATTGCTCTGCCCATTCTGAATGCGTCGTCATTTTCAACTGTAATTATTTCATCATAAACAGAGGTATCAAGTATTTCGGGAACAAAGCCTGCTCCAATGCCCTGAAGCTTATGCGGACCTGCCGTGCCTTTGGAAAGCACAGGCGAACCCGCAGGCTCGACCGCAACGATCTTAACGTCATTCAGCTTATTTTTCAGAAATCTGCCAACGCCTGTCAGAGTTCCGCCCGTTCCTACGCCTGCAACAAAAATATCGACCCTTCCGTCAGTATCCTCATAAATTTCCTCGGCGGTAGTTTTCTCGTGAGCGGCAGGATTTGCAGGATTTGAAAATTGCGATGGGATAAAGCTGTCGGGTATCTCCCTTGCAAGCTCCTCCGCTTTTTCAATAGCACCCTTCATACCCTTTGAGCCCTCGGTAAGTACAAGCTCCGCACCGTATGCTCTCATAAGATTACGCCGCTCAATGCTCATCGTTTCGGGCATTACGATAATAATACGATAACCTCTTGCCGCCGCAATAGATGAAAGACCAATGCCCGTATTTCCGCTTGTTGGTTCAATAATGACGCTTCCCTTTTTCAGAACGCCTCTTTTTTCAGCGTCCTCGAACATTTCCCTTGCAACACGATCCTTTGCACTTCCGCCCGGGTTAAACAGTTCAAGCTTTGCAAGGATCTTTGCGTCAAGCCTTTCGATCTCTTCAATTCTTTTCAGCTCCATAAGCGGAGTTTTACCGATAAGCTCGGCAACGCTTGCATATATTTTCATAACAGCACTCCTTTAAAACCTATAGTATTAATATGTATTCAATAAGGGGCTTGCCCCATCATTTAACGCGGCAAGGGTTGGCGAAGCCAATACTTAACACCAATAAAATACAGGAAAAAATCTGTGCCGAAATCCATTTATTCAAGCTTGTCAGCTTGATTTTTTCAAAATTTTAAATGGTATTTAGTATAACCTATGTTCTGTGGGAGCTTGAACTCCAACTGAACAGTAAATGGAACCCGCCGCCGAATTGAATGAAGTTCAATTCAGAGGCAGGAGGACATCCTGCCTAAGTTATAGCATATATTTTCTTCTTTGTCAATAGTCGATCTCAGGCGGCTGTATCATCTGTACTTATTCTCCAGTTCATGCTGTATTTCCTCGGCACGTACTATCTGGTCATTTAAATTCCATTTGCCGATATTTACGCCGTCCTTGCAGAATAACGAGCCGCATTGATGAAAATAGAACTCGATACCACGTTCCTTGGCTTCAAGATATAAAGCCTCCACCCATTCGTATCTGATAGGACGCACATCAGCCTTTGCTGCCATTTCACCGCCGACATTAACGCACTTTATAAGTCCGGTATCAAGATATTTTCCCAACGATATAGGTGCGATAAGCGGAGAACAGAACACCTCGCGGTGCATGAGAGGAGCGTCAAGAAAGAACGGCAGCCGCCTGTCTGCCATTTCCTGATTCTCAATGGAAATACTCAGATGAAAATGCTCCCAGCCATCTCCCCAGTCCGAAGGAACGCACTCCTTTATTCTTTCGGGACGCTTGGTAGTCGTGACAAAAACACAATCGTTTCTTCGTCTGATAAAATCCCAGCAGCCCTGACGCCATTCATCAGCCTCCTCGATAAAGAAATCGGAGGAAAAGCAAAGCTTGACAAGAGAATTAGGTGGACAATCCTTATCCTTAAGCTCATATGTGGTTTTTCCCTTTGTGATGACGGTGGTATCACGTCCGTATCTTTGATCCATCTTGTACACAAAGCAGTTTTTACAGCCAGGGCTGACCCTTTTACAGCCGTGCCATGGATTCCATGCTATTGCTTTTTTTATTTCCGTATTCTGCATAATATCGCCTCAAAAAAATAATCTTATACTTTGTATTATAGCATATCAAATCAAATAAATCAATAACAGCGCTCAATATATTAACATATACGCTTGAAAAAAACGAAAAATATGCTATAATATAAAAAACAGATCAATTGAGGTAATATGTATATGGAGCTTAATATAAAAAAAACTGCGGAAATTATGGAAAGGGCCGTAAAAAACGGTGAAGAGGCCGGAGCGGCTGTTGTTGTAACGAAGGACGGCAAGGCTGTCGGAGAATATGCCTGCGGTTATGCGGATAAGGAGCTTGGAAAGCCTATGCGTACAGATACGATATGCCGTATGTTTTCCTGCACAAAAATCGTAACGGCAATTTCAGCAATGCTATGCCTTGAAAACGGTCTTATCACGATGGAGGATGAGCTTTGCCGCTTTATTCCCGAATTTGAAAGCTCTCTTTATTGGAACGGCGGTAAGCTTGTACCTGCTTCGCGGAGGATAAAAATTGCCGACCTGCTCAATATGACCTCGGGCATTGCTTATCCCTGCGATGATAAGCGTGCGGAAAAGCTCAACACTCTCTGGTATGAGCTTGATAAAAGCTATAAAAACGGAAATATGCTGTCAACGGCAGAATTTGCCAGGCGAGCGGCAAGCTGTCCTCTGCTTTTTGACGTTGGCGAAAGCTGGATGTACGGTTCAGGCGCTGATGTGATGGGAGCAGTTATAGAAGCGGCTTCGGGTATGGAATTCCGCAGCTTTGTTAAGAAAAAAATACTTGATCCGCTCGGAATGAAGGATACGGATTTTTATGTTCCGAACGATAAGCGTGACCGTCTTTCACAGATCTATGAATACACGGACAACGGACTTGCACCCTTTAAGGGAGTGAATCTTGCGATCTATGATTTTGAGGAAATCCCGCATTTTCAATCAGGCGGCGCAGGACTTTTTTCAACCGCCGAGGATTATGCAAGGCTTGGTGCGGCTCTCTCCTGTGACGGCGGCGGTATTATCAGCAGGAAAACAGCAGATTTTCTCGGAGTTGATTCACTCTCACGATCGCAAAAGCAAACCTTCAGCTGGGATTCCTGCAAGGGCTGCGGCTATGCAAATTTTATGAGAATAATCGAAAACCGCAACAACGCAGGTATGCTTGCTTCAGAAGGAGCGTTCGGCTGGGACGGCTGGACGGGTACATATCTGCTTATCGACAGAAGGGAACGTGTATCTGTTTCGCTTACTCTCCAACGTGCAGGAGCAGGAACAACACGTCTTTCAAGAGCTGTTGTAAATTCAGTTTTTTCGGAAATAAACGAATAAAATATTTATTGGGAAGTTTTGATTATGTATAAAAATACACTTAAGGTTGCCGCCATACACGATCTTTCGGGAATCGGACGCTGCTCATTATCCGTAATACTGCCAACGCTGTCCGCACAGGGAATCCAGGTATGCCCCGTTCCGACTGCCATTCTTTCCGCACATACGGGCGGCTTCGGCGATGTTGTAATGCGTGACCTCACCGATTATATCCTGCCCGCTCTGGAGCATTATAAGCGGCTCGGATATCAATTTGACAGCATTTACAGCGGTTTCCTCGCCTCAAATGAGCAGATCGACCATTGCATGAGCTTTTTTGAGGAATACAGCGGCTCGCTCAAGGTCGTTGACCCTGTTATGGCGGATAACGGCAAGCCATATAAAACCTGTACGGAGGAGCTTCAAAAAGGAATGAGCAGATTGGTCGGAGTTGCCGATATCATAACCCCGAACGTCACCGAAGCAGCTATTCTTCTTGGCGAAAATCCCGATCAGCCCGAATTGACCTCACAGCAGGCTAAAAGCTTCCTTGTAAGGCTGAGCGAAAAGGGACCGAAAATCGTCGTGATAACAAGCGTTTTTTCAAACGGCAGCTGCTGCAATATCGGATACGAGCGTGAACACAGCAAATTCTGGAAGGTAAAATATAATCAGATAAATGCAAGCTATCCGGGAACAGGCGATGTTTTTGCTTCTGTTCTGACAGGCTCTCTTCTTCGCGGTGATAGCCTGCCGATCGCTATGAATCGTGCAACATCTTTTCTTGAGCTGGCAATAAAAACCACAAGCAGCTATTATACAGATACCCGTGACGGAATTATGCTGGAGAGCTGCCTTGATTATCTTATAAGCGATCCGGTTTTATGCGATTATGAACAATTCTGAGGTGCATTTTATGGAAAGAGATCTTAATATCGTGCTTGTAGAGCCGCAGATTCCGCAGAATACAGGTAATATTTCCCGAACCTGTGCGGTTACGGGAGCAAGACTGCATCTTGTCCGTCCTCTCGGCTTTGAGGTAACGGATAAACAGCTTAAACGAGCAGGTCTTGATTATTGGAACGAGCTTGATATAACCTATTATGACAGCCTTGACGACTTTTTCAGCAAAAATGCGAACGGCAAATTCTTTTATTTCACAACAAAGGGAAGAAATATCCATAGCAGCGCCGAATATCCGAATAATTGCTATCTTGTGTTCGGACGTGAGGATAAGGGCTTGCCCGAAAAGCTTTTGTATGAAAATCCCGATTCCTGCCTGCGAATACCGATGCGCCCAAGACTTCGCAGTCTTAATCTGTCAAATTCGGTCGCAATTGCCGCATATGAGGTACTTCGTCAGTGGGATTATCCTGAGCTTGCCTCCGAAGGAAGCCTTACACAATATGAGTGGTAGGTATTCCGATGAGCTGTATTTGCACTTTTGCAGATTTTTTCAAAAAAATGCTCAAAACCCCTTGACAAAAGATAACAGAAGTGATATAATAACTTATGCTGATTGAAGATGCGTTGCTAGCTCAGCTGGATAGAGTGACTGGCTACGAACCAGTAGGTCAGGGGTTCGAGTCCCTTGCAGCGCACCAAACAGATTTAAGCCTTGCATTTATGCAAGGCTTTTTGTTTGAATACTTCCTATCATAAAATCCGCAATAAAAAGAGCTGACGCATCAAAACGTCAGCTCTTACTGTTTTCAATAAGGGGCTTGCCCCGTCATTTAAACGTGGCAAGGGCTGGCGATACCAATACTAAACACCAATATAATACAGGAAAAATCTGCTCCGAAATCGCATATATTCAAGCTTGTCGGCTTGATTTTTTCAGAATTTTAAATGGTGTTTAGTATAACCTATGTTCAGTGAAGGCTTGAACTCCCACTGAACAGTAAATGGAACCCGCCGCCGAATTGAACGAAATTCAATTCAGAGGCAGGGGGACATCCTGCCTGAGTTATAAAATGTGATTTTATGAAAGCTCGTAAAGAAGATCCTGATAAAATTCATCAAAATCAGTCTTTTCGTCCTTGATGAAGGAAATAGCCGATCTCGGGTGACGGTTCAGCACGCCTGTAAGCATATACGGAACGTCATAGCCCCATACAGAGCCGTTTGCCTTCTCCTTGGAAATATACTTCTCCACGAATTTAAGCGCAGGTGAAAGGTTATAGTTCGGATTCTTAAGGAAGGAAAGCATCTGCTCCATATAACAGTTGCCAGCTCCTCTGCCCATACCGCTCATAGTTGCGTCTGCAAAGCTAGCGCCGAATGCAATACCCTCGATCGTATTTGCAAAAGCAAGCTGCTGATTATTATGCATATGCAGACCTACCTTTTTGCCGCAGGCTTCGGCAGCCTCGCAGTAAAGCTTTGTCATTTCTCTTATCTGCTCGGGATAAAGCGAACCATAGCTGTCAACAAGATAAATAACGTCAACAGGCGAATTGCATACCATTTCAAGCGATTTCTTAACGTCCTCCTCCTTAGCCGCAGAGATAGCCATAATATTTACGGTAGTTTCATAGCCAAGCTCGTGACAATAATTGATCATTTCAATAGCTCCGGGCATCTGATGAGTGTATGTTGCGATACGGATCATATCGATAACGCTCTCACTCTTGGGAAGAATATCCTTTTTATAATCGCATCTTCCGACATCAGCCATAACAGTGAGCTTAAGATTTGTATTGTTTTCGCCTACCACTGCACGGATATCCTCTTCATCGCAGAATTTCCACTTGCCGAATTCCTTAACATTGAAAAGCTCCTTTGACGCCTTATATCCGAATTCCATATATTCAACGCCTGCCTTGACGTTGGTTTTATAAAGCTCCCTGACAAACTCATCGGAAAATTTAAAGTTATTTACAAGTCCACCGTCACGGATAGTTGCGTCAAGCAGCTTGATATCAGGTCTGTATGAGATAAGATCTCCCTTTTTTTCTGTCATAATGATACTTCCCTTCCTGCACTTTAGCGATTTTAAGCTTTTAAGCTTTTTGGTGCTAAAGCATAATTATTACTCATTTATTGTATCACATATCACTTCCCGTGTCAACAGCGGACTATATTTTTTACATTTTGTTCATATTCATCCGTGAACATAATCTCTTTAAGGCAACACAGCACAAAGCCGTTAGCCGTTCTTTGCGAAGTGTTGCCATATATTCAATAAGAGGCTTGCCCCGTCATTTAACGTGGCAAGGGCTGGCGATGCCAATACTAAACACCAATAAAATACAGGAAAAAATCTGCGCCGAAATCCATTTATTCAAGCTTGTCGGCTTGATTTTTTCAGAATTTTAAATGGTGTTTAGTATAACCTATGTTCAGTGAAGGCTTGAACTCCCACTGATCAGTAAATGGAACCCGCCGCCGAATTGAACGAAATCCAATTCAGAGGCAGGGGGACATCCTGCCTGAGTTATACCGCCATGGTCTGACATACGGAAAATTCCTTACCGTTATAAATAAGACGTATATTATCTCCTTTATGAAGCTCGCCCGATATGACCTTTGAAGAAAGCATATTTTCAATATTTGCGGTTATATTTCGTCGAAGCTCCCTCGCTCCGCTTTTTCCGCAGGAACAGGACAGCCTTTCTATCGCCGAATCATCAAATTCTATGCCTATACCAAGCTTTTCCGCACGTTTTCCGAGGGCTGAAAGCATATGCCTTGCTATTTCCGAAAGCTCACTGCTTTTAAGCTGTTCAAAAACGATCACTTCATCAAGCCTGCCGAGAAGCTCAGGAGAGAAAAATCCCCTGACGGTTTCTTCCGCATTCTCTTTTTTCGACTGCTCCGTCTGAATAAATCCGACAGAGCCTTTTCCCGAAAGCTTTTCCGCACCGAGATTGGACGTCATTATGATAACGGCGCTTCTGAAGCTGACCTTTACTCCGCTGCTGTCGGTAAGCTCCCCCTCTTCTGCGATCTGAAGCAAAATCGAGCTTATATCGGGGTGAGCCTTCTCTATCTCATCAAAAAGCACGACGCTGTAAGGTCTGCGTCGAACCTTCTCTGTCAGCAAGCCGCCGTCGCCGAAGCCGACATATCCCGGAGGTGAGCCTATCAGCCTTGAAATGCTGTGCTTTTCCTGATATTCGGACATATCAAACCGTATAAGCGCTCTTTCATCATCAAAAAGACATTCGGCAAGAGCCTTTGAAAGCTCCGTTTTCCCCGAGCCTGTAGGGCCTGTAAAAAGGAAGCAGCCGAGCGGTCTTTTTGAATCGCGAAGCCCTGAACGGCTCCTGCGTACAGCCTGTGCAACCGATCGCACCGCCTCTGACTGCCCGATTATCCGCTTATGAAGCTCCTTTTCAAGCAAAAGCAGACGTTCACTCTCATCAGCGGTGAGCCTGCATAACGGTATCCCCTTTATATCCGAAACAACTGCGGCTATCTCCTCTCTGCCGATCTGAACCGGCTTTTCCTCGCTTGCACTGTACCAGCTTGGAAGCTCCTGTCTGCGTTTTATCCTTTTTGAAGGCATATTTCCGTCAAGCATTCTTTTCAGATTTTCCGCAAGGTCGTTTAAGGTCTGAGGTGAAGCGGATTCCTTTATCCTTGCCTTTGAAGCGGCTTCATCTATCAAATCGATCGCCTTATCGGGCAAAAAACGTTCGGGAAGATACCTTGACGAAAGCTCAACCGCCGCACGGACAGCTTCATCGGTTATAACAGCGTTATGAAAATCCTCATAGAGCGGCTTTATACCATTTATCATTATCACAGCCTCATTCTCTGACGGTTCATTTATCAATATCTGCTGAAATCTGCGTTCAAGGGCTGCGTCCTTTTCGATAAAGCGTCTGTATTCCGCCGCTGTTGTCGCACCTATCAGCTGTATATCACCTCTTGCAAGCTGCGGCTTAAGAATATTCGCCGCGTCAATAGCACCCTCCGCCGCACCTGCACCGACTATCGTATGAAGCTCATCGATAAAAAGTATTATATCGCCGTCCTGCGACGCCTCGTCCATACATTGCTTTATTCGTTCCTCAAAATCTCCCCTGTATTTTGCCCCTGCAAGCATTGACGTAAGACTAAGGGAATATATATGCTTATAACGCAAAGAGCGCGGGACATCTCCGCTTGCAATGAGTGCGGCTATTCCCTCGGCAACAGCCGTTTTTCCAACTCCTGCTTCACCTATAAGACAAGGGTTGTTCTTGCTCCGCCTTGCAAGGATCTGTATCGCACGGTTGATCTCGCGGCTTCTGCCTATAACAGGATCGCATTTATGCTCTGCGGCTTCTCTGACCATATCCTTACCATATTTTTTTAATGCGTTGAGCTGTATATCACGTCCCTTTTTTTTGCATATGCCGTTAAGAGCCGCCATATTCTCGCCTGTATCATAAAGTATCGACATCGCTGTGCAGTCCTTTTGCCCAAGAACAGCCGAAAGCAGATGCTCTGTCCCCGTAAGCGGCGAATTACAGGCATGGGAAATTTCGCAAGCGTTGGCAATTATACTTTCAGCGCAGGAGGTCATACATTCCCCGTCCGTAACGCAAGGCTCACCGATACCGACAATATTTTCTATCCCCGAACGCACAGCCGCCTCGGTTAAGCCGCAGGAGCTTAAAGCCTTTGCCGCCGCACAATCCTGCTCGGATATAAGTGCAAGAAGTATATGCTCGCTTCCTACATAGGTATGTCCAAGCTGCCCTGCACTTATAAAAGCCCTGTTCAGAACGATATTCGCTTTTTTGGTGAACGCTTCGGAATTATACATATATAAAAACATTCCCTTCTTTGTTCTTTTTACTGAAATATTATCCCATATTTTCAGCAAAATATTTGTCATTTCTATATTGTTCCAAATAAAAAATTCCGTCACAAAAAAGCAAAAATGGCTAAATAACTAAAAATTTTTGCAAAAATTTGGTTACAAATTACTATAAAATGTGCTTGTGAAATTTAAGATAATATGTTATAATTGTTATGTGAAAATGTGTATGCTTTTTCACAGCATATAAATTTGGAGGTTATTGTTATGGCAGAAGGTACCGGATTTCTTAAAACAGTCAATTTCGGCGGATTTGATAAAAAGGACGTACTTGCATACGTTGATGAATTAAATACTAAGATCTACACTCTTCAGGCAGAGCTTGACGAAAAGAAAGCACTTCTTGAAGAAGCAGGCGGCGGAAACGGCGTAAGCGATGAAAAATATGAGGAGCTTCTTGCAGCTGATAAGGCTAAGATCACAGAGCTTCAGGCAAGCAACGAATCCCTCAATAATCAGCTTGGCACTATTGCAGGCGAGCTTGCTGAAAAGGATAAGGAAATCGAAGATCTCAAGGCTCAGAATGCCGCTCTCGAGGAGGAATTGCAGGAGGCTAAGAGCAAGGTTGCAACAGGCTCTCCCGACAGCAGTGCAATGGATCTCGGAAATGTATTCCTTGAAGCTCAGAAATCTGCCAATATGATCGTTACACAGGCTAAGGAAAATGCAAGAAAAATGGATGAGGACGCCAAGCGTCTTGCCAATCAGGTCGTTGACGACGCTAACGGCAAGGCTGCGACCATCGTAAATAAGGCTGACGAGGAAGCATCC
>CAZUDC010000040.1:0-11013 GCA_964619105.1 uncultured Ruminococcus sp. | reverse complement strand
ATGTTCACCATTAGCGGAGTTGCAATGCATATTTTCCGTAAAATTGAAGAAGACCCATCGTCGTTAAGACATTAAAAAATGCGACCATTTCTGGTCGCATTTTTTAATGTCTGGTCAATAACCAAAAAAGACAGTAGAGGCTTTGCTTCGGAGCAATTTTTCGGTTGTTGGGTGCAAGAATCTTTGTTTTTTTCCCTAAAAATTCTTGCACCCTTCCCCCCACAGTGGCAGGAAAAGAACACATCCATGAGGGATTACAGCACAAATCAAAGATTTTCAGCAAATAACTTCCCTTCGGACAGTTATTGAGTACTCATTATTTATTGATATAGTCAAGAATTATCTGTGAGCTTTTTTCAAGTCCGTGCTTGCTTGTGTTAATGCAAAGATCATAATTTCTTGCATTATCCCATTCGTGACCTGTGTGAGCCTTGTAATAGCAGCTTCTTTCACGGTTGATTTTTTCTATCTGCTTTTCAGCTTCCTTGCGTTCAAATCCGCAGATATTCATTGTATTTTTGATACGATGCTCCTTATCTGCCCATATGAACAAACGAAGCGTGTTTTCTCTGTCCTCAAGCACAAAATCCGCACATCTTCCGATAATAATGCAGGATCTCTCGGCAAGCTCCTTTATGACCTTTGCCTGATAGCTGAATAAATTGCCTTCAGAGGTGAAATCGGATTTTTCGGGAGATGTTAACTCACCACTGTAAATTTTCGGCTTCCTGAACAAACCACCGTTAGTTTTTTCATCGGCAAGTCCGAAAAGATTTTCGTTGATTCCGCTCTTTTCAGACGCAAGCTTTATAAGCTCCTTGTCATAATAGGGAATACCAAGCTTTTCACTCAGCATAATTCCTATCTGTCTGCCGCCGCTGCCATATTCTCTGGAAATTGTAATAACAAGCTCATTCATTTTTATTCACTCCTTATTCGCCGAGGTATGCTTTCTTTACGGAGTCATCATTGATAAGCTCCTTAGCGTCACCCGAAAGGATGATTTTACCGGTTTCAAGAACGTAAGCGCGATTAGCTATCGAAAGTGCCTTTTTAGCATTCTGTTCAACAAGTAGAACCGTCGTACCGCTCTTATTGACCGATTGGATAATGTCGAAAATTTCGGAAACATAGAGTGGAGAAAGTCCCATTGAGGGTTCGTCCATAAGAATAATAGATGGATGCGACATCAAAGCTCTGCCCATTGCAAGCATCTGCTGTTCACCGCCTGAAAGCGTACCTGCGATCTGTGTGCGTCTTTCCTCGAGTCTTGGAAAACGCTTGAAAACAGTTGAAAGAGTATCCTCGATTTCAGCCTTGTCTGTACGGGTGTAAGCACCGAGCATAAGATTTTCGTAAACTGAGAGCTGCTGGAAAATACGTCTTCCCTCAGGAACATGAGCCATTCCAAGTCCGACAATTTTATGTGCAGGCGTTTTTGTAAGGTTAACTCCGTTAAAGGTAACGCTTCCCGAATGTGCGGGAACAAGACCTGTTATGGTATGAAGAATCGTAGTTTTACCTGCACCGTTTGCGCCGATAAGAGCAATGATCTCGCCTTGTTCAACATCGAAGGAAACATCCTTGATCGCATTTATTGCACCGTAATAAACCTCTAAGTTTTCGACGTGAAGCATTGACATAGGTTTTCCTCCTTATTCGCCTAAATATGCCGTAATTACTCTTGGGTCGTTAAGAACCTCAGTAGTAATGCCCTGCGCAAGCTCCTGTCCGAAATTGAGGACAGTTACCTCCTCGCAGATACCCGAAACAAGCTTCATATCATGCTCAATAAGAAGAATAGTCATATCGAATTTTTCTATGATGAAGCGGATAGTTTTCATAAGATCCGCTGTTTCGTTCGGGTTCATACCTGCGGCAGGTTCATCAAGAAGCAAGAGCTTTGGATCAGTAGCCAAGGCTCTGGCAATTTCAAGCTTTCTCTGCTTGCCGTATGGAAGATTTGCCGAAAGAGTGTCCTTTTCACCGTCAAGCTCAAATACCTTGAGAAGCTCCGCTGCACGCTCGTCCATTTCCTTTTCCTCACGGAAATATCTCGGAAGTCGAAGAACACCCTCGATCGCCGTGTATTTTTTCTGATTATGAAGTCCGACCTTTACGTTATCAAGCACTGACATATCCTTGAAAAGACGTATATTCTGGAAGGTCCTGGCAATGCCGTGCTTATTGATCTGTGCAGGTGATTTGCCTGTAATATTTTCACCGTTAAGCAGAATCGTACCCGAGGTAGGCTTGTAAACACCCGTGAGCATATTGAAAACTGTGGTTTTTCCTGCTCCGTTTGGTCCTATAAGACCATAAAGCTGATTCTTTTTTATTTTAAGATTAAGGTTATCAACAGCTTTAAGGCCACCGAATTGAATTGCGAGGTTTTTTATTTCAAGCATTGGTAAAGCTTCACTCATTTCGATTCACCTCCAACAGCTTTTTTCTTTGGAAGAAGATTTTTTATTTTTTCAGAAAGCTTCTTGAAGTAAGGAGCGTTCTTAAATATCATCATTGCGATAAGCACTATTGCATAAATGAGCATACGATAATCGCCGACTTCACGGAATATTTCGGGGAGAGCGTAGAGAATAATAGTTGCGATTATCGAACCTCTCATACTTCCAAGACCTCCAAGAACGACAAATACAAGAATAAGTATCGAAAGGTTGTAGTCAAATTTTTTCGGTGCAAGAACTGCAAGCGAATGGGAATAAAGTACCCCTGCAACACCTGCAATAGCCGCTGATACAACGAAAGCGACAAGCCTGTATTTTGTAACGTTTATACCGACCGACTGAGCGGCAATGTAGTTATCGCGGATAGCCATACAAGCTCTGCCGGTTTTTGAATCAACAAGATTCATAATAATTATAAGACAAACAAGGAGAACCGCAACAACAATGATAAGGCTAGTGTCCTGTGGTGCTTTTATGCCCTGCGCACCCTTAAAAATATCTGTCGCTGTTGCTGCATCAGTGCCCATAACAGGTGAAGCAAATGAAAAATGAAGACCGTTTATATCCTTAACAATGTAGATATTATTTGCAATACTTTTGATAATTTCACCAAAGCCGAGAGTTACTATAGCAAGATAGTCACCCCTCAGACGAAGTACAGGTATACCGATGAGAAAACCGAAAAATGCCGCAGCCGCACCGCCGACGATTATCGCAAGCAGTATGCGAACCCACGAAACTGTTACGGCGTCCTGTACGATAATGGAGAAAACACCGCCGACATATGCGCCAACGCACATAAACCCTGCATGACCGAGTGAAAGCTCACCGAGAACTCCAACTGTAAGATTAAGAGAAATGGAAAGTATCGTGTAGATCCCGATAGGAACAAGCAAACCGCTCAATTTGCTTCCGATTATTCCCTGTGAGGATAAAATTCCGCATACGACAAAAAATATAAGCGTCATCGCACAGGTTATAATGTTATTCTTTGTAGTTTTTTTCATCACCTGCACCTCCTTATACCTTTTCGCTGATCTTCTTGCCCATGATTCCCGTTGGCTTAACAACAAGTACAATTATAAGTACAAGAAAAACGATCGCGTCCGAAAGCTGTGAAGAAATATATGCCTTGGAAAGGTTTTCTATCACTCCGAGAAGTATTCCTCCGATCATAGCACCAGGAATACTGCCGATGCCGCCGAAAACAGCCGCAACGAACGCTTTTATACCTGGCATTGAGCCAGTATATGGGCTGATCTGCGGATAAGACGAGCAAAGAAGCACGCTTGCAACACCTGCAAGTGCAGAACCGATCGCAAAGGTAAGCGAAATAGTGCCGTTTACATTTATTCCCATAAGCTGTGCCGCACCTTTATCCTCGGAAACTGCAAGCATAGCCTTGCCTGCCTTTGTTTTGTTGATAAAAAGCGTAAGAACGATCATAATGATAACCGAAACAACGATCGAAAGTATCGTTTCCATAGAAATTGTAACACCGCCGAGAGTAACAGGTGAAGCGTTCTTTACAACGGATGTAAAGCTCTGTGAGGCTGAACCGAATATAAGCAAAGCAACATTCTGAAGCAGATAGCTCATACCGATAGCTGTAATAAGTACCGCAAGCGGGGGAGCGTTTCTCAAAGGCTTATATGCAAGCTTTTCGACTACAACACCAAGCACAGTACAAACAGCAATGCCGATTATTACCGAAAGCCAGACAGGACACCACGAGGTTGACATTGCTGTGAAAACCGTAAAGCCTCCGACCATTATAATATCTCCGTGTGCGAAGTTCAGCATTTTCGCTATGCCGTATACCATTGTATAGCCAAGTGCGATAAGGGCGTAAATGCTGCCAAGGCTTATTCCGTTTACAAGATATGAAATGAAACTCATCATAAGTGTCTTGACCTCTTTCTTTAATATTGCTGCAAATTAAAGCATATCCGTCATACGGACGTGTTTTAATTTACAGCAGCAGATTTGATATGAAAATCCGCAAAGCACAGTACCCCCATTTTCAGGGATACTGTGCGGCGGGATAATTGCGATCAAAGAGCAGTATAAGAACCAGTCTTAGTGCCGTCCTCATTCTCTGTGATAATGATCTTCATAGCCTTAGGATCCTTTGTAGGCTCACCATCAGCTTCCCAGGTGATAGTACCTGTAACGCCTTCAAGTGTGATCTCTGTCATAGCCGCTTTAAGAGCGTCGCAAAGATCAGAAGCGGAAATTGAAGCATCTGTGATGTTAGCTTTTTCCATAGCAGCCTTTACAGCATAAACAGCGTCATAGCCATCAGCAGCGAACTGGATCGGAACCTCGTTGTTATAAGCACTTTTATAAGCAGTTGTGAATGCAACAGTCTTATCGTCCTGTGCGTCGGCAGCGAAAGGAGTAAGAAGCATTACGTCCTCAGCAATAGCGACGTCCTCGCCGAGCTGGTCGATAAGTCCGTCAAGACCGTCACAGCCAAAATACTTAACCTCAAGTCCTGCCTTATCTGCCTGCTGGAGGATAAGTGCAGCCTCCTGATAGTAGATAGGAAGGAAGAGTAGCTCTGCTCCTGATTCCTGAACCTTCTGGATCTGAACGGAGAAGTCAGTCTTTGAATCAGCAGTGAAAGCCTCAGCAGCAACTACCTCAATGCCCTGAACAGCAGCTTCGTCATTGAACTTTTCATAGATGCCTGTTGAGTAAACGTCCGAGCTGTCATAAATAACAGCAACCTTGGAAGCAACGCTGTTCTGTGCAATGTACTGTGCGGAAGCAGTACCCTGGTTAGGATCGTTGAAGCAGATACGGAAAGCGTTGTCGTTTGCAACACAGTCAACGGCAGAGCCTGAGGGTGTGAGCTGGAACATATTGTCCTTTACGGTTTCAGCGGCAACAGCAACGCAGGGATTTGATGTAACAGTACCGATAAGGAGCTTCATATCCTTATCCTTAAGTGTGTTATAAGCGTTTACAGCCTTTTCCTCGTTATGCTCATCGTCCTGGAAATTAAGCTCAAGCTTGATTCCGTTTACGCCGCCTGCGGCATTGATCTCGTCAACTGCAAGCTGGATGCCGTTCTTTACAGCGTTACCATAAACAGCCGCGCCGCCTGTAACGGGTCCGATGCCACCGATGACCATAGTGCCTGTGAAATCAACTGAATCAACAGAAGCGTCAGCGTTTGAATCAGCTGAACCGCTGTCCGAGCATCCTGCAAGGAAAGGCATTGTCAAGCAAGCAGCAAGGCTGAATGCAAGAATTTTTTTGGAAAATTTCATAATAAACTCCCTTTTCTCCGCCAGAATTTTAATAAATGTGCAAGCTCCGAGCGGCGGCTTTTTCGGAAAATTGAGCCTGCTTAATTCATAACAGGCTGTTTCTCTGCACACTATAAATAATACCCTTTTATCACAAAAAAGTCAAGGTGAAAACAAAATGAATTTAGCATAACAATTTGTCGTAATTTAGGCATTTTTAACATAAGTGGAACACTGATAAAATCCCTTGCGGCGAAATCTCGATGTTTACATATCATTTGTGGTCGCCTCGTCGTTTTACAAGACAAGACCTGCCTAAGTCAACCTATGTTCAGTGAAAGATTGAACAGCAGCTGAATATTAAAATCCCCCATCTATAAATTGAATGAAATTCAATTCATAGATGGGGGAAATCTTGCCTTAGTTATACCCTCTTCTTAAAGATCCTGACCTTGACTCCGAGCCTTTTGCAATTATCGATAACATATGATGTGCCTTTCGATTTGCCATCCCAGAAAGCCAGAACGATGTCCGCATATTCGATGATCTGTATGTTCCTTTTAAGCGGAGCCACCTTGCCGAAGCGATCGTAATCAGGTAAAAACTCCGTAAGCTTTATCCCATTTGAGATCGCATATTTGTGTGCAGAGGTATCAACGCCAATAGCACCGCCCGAAACTATCTCATCCGTTTCTGCGGGCAGATATTTTTCAAGGTCGTTCACCTCCAGACCACGTGAACCAATAACAGCTACCTTCATAGCAAAACCTCCTTTCTTTGATATTCAAGCGGCAGAATGAGCTTTTCAAGTGCCTTTTGATGAATGCGGTGAATATGCTGCTCGCTGTAAAGCAGCTCTTCAGCAAGTTCGCTCCATTTTTTACCATCGATGTAGCGAAGCTCCAGCACTTCTTTTTCCTTTTTATCGGGTATCCGCTCGACCGCACGCTCGATTTCAGCCATTAATTGTGCAAGCCTTTCATTTTCCTCCCAAAGCCTGTCCTCGTAATCGGCAGAGTATTCAAAATAGCTTCTGCTGCATATTTCCCAAGCTCTGCGTTCCGTTTTTATCATTTGTCGGCGGTTGAGAAGAATCTGATTTTCAGCTTCTTTGTATAACGCTAAAAAATCCTTGGCAGTCATTCAACCACCCCTGATTAAAGCCTGCCTGCCCGAACCCTTTGATTTTCGTGCTTTTTCATAAGGAAATCTGAAAATTCGGTTTGAAATTCGGCGGCAAAATTTTCAAGCTCCTCCTCTTCAATTTCTTCCTTGAAGCATTCAAAGCAAAGCGTTCTTCCACATATTTCAAAGAACGCCCCGTCCTTGCAGCCGCATTCGGAACAGGAAATATCTGCACGCCTGCAATCCATGCAGTCATAGGTACACTCGTCAAATTCATCAAATATACATTTTGCCATAAAAAGCTCCTTTCTGAAGGAAATACGCTGATTTTCCTTAATATACCATCAATAATACATTCAAAAATCGCACGAATGTTTTGGTTGCATTTTTATGATAGCACAAATGTTTACTTTTGTCAAGGGTATTTTTTTTATTTTTTTTTTAGTCCCTTTATTTGTACAAAAGTCAAAAAGAGGCATAAATTTTTCAAAGCACTTTACGGAATGAAAAAAATGTGCTATAATGTTTGTGTGCAGGGTCTTTACCTTGATTAAAATAAAGGAGCTTTGTAAATGATTTGTATTACAGGCGATATGCATGGCGATCTCAGCCGTTTTAAGGATAAAAAAATCAAAGCTTTGAGAAAAAATGACGTGCTTATCATCTGCGGAGATTTTGGCTTTATATGGAATGGCTCAAAGCAGGAAAAGAAAACATTGAAAAAAATCGGAAAAAAGCGTTTTTATACACTCTTTGTCGATGGCTGTCATGAGAATTTCGATCTGCTTGAGGAATATCCTGAGCGTGATTTCTGCGGCGGTGCCGTTCGGCAGATATCGGGCAACCTTATGTATATAAAAAGGGGCTCTGTTCTGTCTATCCAGGGCTATAAGTTTTTCGGCTTCGGCGGAGGGCAGACAAAGGAAATGGAGATACGCAGGGAGTCCAATACATGGTTTGAAGCCGAGCTTCCTACAAATCCCGAGATCGAGCTTGCGGCGGAAAATCTCCGTAATAACGATAATTCCGTTGATTATATCATCACCCATGAACCGCCTGCGTCGATGAAGGAATTTTTGTCATTTGAAGTTAATCAGATCTCGTATATGCATACCTTTTTCGATAAGATCAAGAATGAATGCAGCTTTAAAATGTGGTTTTTCGGTAAAGCTCATATCAATAAGCTGGTTCCGCCGAAGTATCGCTGCCTTTTTGATGAAACCGTTGTACTTAAAAATGAAAAGTGGGACGCTGAACAAAAGCTGCTAAAGAAAAAAAGAAAGTAAGGAGAATTGCTATGCCACATATTTCAGTTAAAATGTTAAAGGGAAGAACCGACGAGCAGAAAAAGCTTGCCGCAGATAAGGTTGCCGAGGCTCTCTATGAAGCTATCGGCTGTTCAAAGGACCATATCACCGTTACAGTCGAGGATTACACCCCCGAGGAGTGGCAGACTGTTTACGCAGAGGACGTTACCGCCAAGCGTGATGTGCTTTTCCGTGAAGCAGATTATGACCCGAAAAGCCTGTTAAAATAATGGAGTATATCGTCAAGGGCAGGGATATTCACCTTTTTCAACCCGATTTTGATCTTGATGAAACGTTGGATTGCGGTCAGGCTTTTCGCTGGGAAAGAACATCGGACGGTGCGTATTGCGGCGCAATGCTTTACAAAGCAGGACTTAATAAAGAGCTTACGCTGTATAAGGATAAGGATTATTTAGTGCTTGAAAATATTTCGGAAAATGAATTGCTTGAAGTATGGTTTGATTATTTCGATCTGGGCACGGATTATGGCGAGCTGAAGCGTATCTATTCCGAGGACGAAACACTCGCCAAGGCTTGTGAGTATGCTTCGGGAATACGTCTGCTTAAACAGGATGCATGGGAGGCTCTTGTTTCGTTTATAATTTCGCAGAATAATAATATCCCAAGGATAAAGGGGATAATTTCACGCCTTTGCGAAAAATACAACGGTTTTCCCTCAGTCAGTCAGCTTAAAGGCTCAACAGCGGAAGATTTTTCATATTTAAGAGCGGGCTTCAGGGCGAAATACCTCGAAAGCTGTGTAAGACTTGTTGCCGATGGAGATATTTCCCTGGAAAAGATAAAAAATATGCCGTCAGAAGAAGCAAGAAAAGAGCTGCTGAAAATAAAGGGCGTAGGGCCAAAGGTAGCCGACTGCACTATGCTCTATGGAATGTATAAAACCGATTGTTTCCCTGTCGATGTCTGGATAAAACGGGTTATGGAGCAGTTTTATCCGAACGGTATCCCCGATTTTATCAAGCCGACTGCGGGTATTGCCCAGCAGTTTTTATTTCATTATATCAGAACGAGCGGAGTGTATGAAGTATGAGAGAAAGCATTTTAACAATACCAATAAGCGAAATTCTTGAACCGAAATGCGGCTGTCCGATATGCCGTATGAGAGATATGCTTGAACAGCGTACGGTTGAATATATTATGGGTGCGGCAATGATGGAGCCTGACGTCCGCATTGAAACCAATCGTGCAGGCTTTTGTCATACTCATTTAAGTCAGATGATGAAGCAGAAAAACAGACTTTCGCTTGCATTGATGCTCCAGACTCACCTTGCCGCCGCAGATAGTCAGCTTTTTGAAAGACAAAGGCTTTTTGAATCGAAAAATGCAAAAAAACAGCGTCTTTCAAAAATAAATGAAAGCTGCTTTGTATGTGAAAAAATCGATTGGGGAATGGAACGTCTTATGCGTACCTTCTTTGAAATGTTCGGGCATAGCGATGTGCGAACCCTTATGAACGAGCAGGAGTATATCTGCCTTCCGCATTATGACCTTCTTATGTCGCTTGCACCCGTGTATCTGCAAAAAAATGAGCTTAAAGCCTTTGAGCAGATGGCGGAAAAGCTTGTCCGAAGCAACCTTGAAGTCCTTATTAACGACGTTACCCATTATTGCAATATGTATGATTACCGCAACAGCGGTGCTGACGCTGATTGGGGAAATTCCAAGGACAGCATCGAGCGTGCGGTAAAATTTCTTACATCGAGAGAAGCATAACATTATCTCGTCAGGAAATAATAAATAAGTCCGTAAATGACCGAAGCGGCGGTTCCGTAAAGTATAACAGGACCCGATATAATGAAAATCTTTGCACCCAGTCCGAGTATAAAGCCCTCCGACTTGAATTCAAGAGCAGGGGAAACGACTGCGTTTGCAAAGCCTGTTATTGGTACTAATGTACCTGCGCCGCCGTGCTTTGCAAGCTTTTCATATAATCCAAGGCTTGTCAGAAGGGCGCTTATAAATACAAGAGTTATAGATGTCCATGCAGCCGCACTCTGCGTGTCAAAGCCGCTTGACGAATAAATATCATTTATCGCCTGACCGATGCAGCAGATCATTCCGCCGATAAGAAAAGCCTTTGGAATATCAATAAAGCTTTTTGAGTTTGGCGAAGCCTTTTTGACCATTTCATCATAATGCTTTGGCGGTATGCCTTGTATGCTCATAAATAAAACCTCTTTTTACACTATATTTTTTGTGGATCATTATAATAATAAACAGATTTTGCTTAATTATTCAAAGGAGAAAAAATAATGCTGAAAAATATCCTTTCGGGAGAAAGCTGCGCAAAGTGTCAGCTTTGCTGTATTTTTGATAAATATGATATATGGGAAACTCCAACAGTCAATGACGGGCTTGCCGAAAAAATAAAAGAATGCTTCCCCGAGGTCGAGTTTATCAAAAAGGAAAACGGAGCAAGAATACTGAAATGTATCCCCGACGGCGAGCTTTTCAGCTGCCCTCTGCTTGATAAAAAAAATGGCTGTAAATTAGGCGATGAAAAGCCCTTCGATTGTAGGATCTGGCCGTATAGAATTATGGAGCTTGGCGGCAGGCGTGTCATTTCCATAGCGTCGATCTGCCCTGAAATGTATAAAAAACCTCTTTCCGAGCTTGTCGGCGAGCTTGAAAGGAATGACCTTGCGAAAAAAATATTTGCCGAAGCGGATATCTACCCCGAAATGGTAAAGCCTTATCAGAAGGGCTACCCGATATTGACTTGCGAATAATATAAAATACAGAAAAAAATCTGCGCCGAAATCGCATATATTCAAGATTGCCGGCTTGATTTTTTCCGAATTTTAAATGGTGTTTAGTATAAGACCATATTCAAAAATA
>CAZUDC010000039.1:0-11203 GCA_964619105.1 uncultured Ruminococcus sp. | reverse complement strand
GATGTTGATATTGTACTTACGGGTGATGAAAATAAAATAAAGGCTTTCGCCGAAAAAAATTCTGTTTCGCTCAACAGGATATCCATAATGCACACAGAGGAGGTCATCGATATTCATGAAGAGCCTACCTCTGTTATAAAGGAACACGCAAACTGCTCAATGGCTATCGGACTTAAGGCTCTTGCAGACGGCGAGGGTGACGCATTCGTTTCCGCAGGAAGCACAGGCGCACTGGTTGTCGGTGCAACCTTTATCGCAAAGCGTATCAAGGGCATAAAAAGAGCCGCTCTTGCTCCCATTATGCCGACAGATAACGGATATATGATGCTTATTGACGCAGGCGCAAATGTTGAATGCCGTCCCGAGGCTCTGGTTCAGTTCGGAATCATGGGCAGCTGCTATATGGAAAGAGTGCTTGGAGTAAAATCTCCCAAGGTCGGACTTATCAATGTCGGAGCGGAGGATACAAAGGGCAGAGAAATGGACAAGGAGGCTTATGCGCAGCTTAAAAAAGCTCCCGTTGATTTCTATGGCAACCTTGAAGCCAGGGATATTCCGCTCGGTGTATGTCAGGTAGCTGTTTCGGACGGATTTACAGGAAATGTTGCTCTTAAGCTTTACGAGGGTATGGGTTCATATTTTGCACATACCTTAAAGGGTATGTTCCTTGGTGGTCTTGGCGGAAAAATCGCCTATCTGCTTATGAAAAGGCAGGTCGCAGAATTTAAGAAAAAGCTCGATTATTCCGAGGTCGGCGGTGCAGTGCTGATGGGAATTTCCAAGCCCGTTATCAAGGCGCACGGCAGCTCTGACGCTAAGGCTTTTTATAACGCAATAAGACAGGCTAAGAATTGCGTTGAGGGCGACGTTATCGGCGAGATTTCACGCTCGCTTGAAAAGCTTAAGGCTGAAGATTAAATCAACAGCAGGAAAGGGATCGTTCGTAAAATGAAAACAGATTTTTCAGAGTTTGAAAAAAAGATAGGTTATACTTTCAATAATAAAGAGCTTCTTCATGAGGCACTTTCTCATTCAAGCTATGCAAATGAATTTAAAAATACGAGAAATTCCAACGAAAGGCTTGAATTTCTCGGTGACAGCGTGCTTTCGATAGTTGTATCGGAGTATCTTTTCAAGCATTTCAAGCATCTCCCTGAGGGGGATCTTACAAAGATAAGAGCGTCGTTGGTATGTGAAACGGCTCTTTATGAATTTTCAAAGAAAATAGATCTTGGTCATCATATACTTCTTGGAAAGGGCGAGGAAAACAGCGGCGGCAGAGAACGTCCGTCAATAGTTTCCGATGCCTTCGAGGCTGTCATTGCGGCGGTTTTCCTTGACGGAGGTCTTGATGAAGCAAGGAAATATGTTCTTGGCTTTATGCCCGAGGATATTGACAAATACCGCAACCGTTCAAATGGTGATTATAAAACCATTCTTCAGGAGGTCATTCAGCGCAACCGTGAGGAAAAGATAGAGTATTATCTTAAATCACAGTCAGGCCCCGATCATAACAGAGTTTTTGTTATTCAGGTCATGCTAAACTCAAATGTTATCGGAACAGGCGAGGGCCACAGCAAAAAGCAGGCTGAACAGATGGCGGCAAAGGAAGCTCTTGAATTGATGGGATATAAGGTATGAGCCATAGCAATATTTCGGTTTTTATCCCTCATAAGGGCTGTCCGAACTGCTGTTCATTCTGCAATCAGAGGACTATAAGCAGTACATCCGAGCCGCCCGACAGTGAAAAAGTAAAAAAAATACTTGAAGAAGCCTGTCCGAAGCTGAAAAATCCTTCAGATACGGAGATAGCCTTTTTCGGAGGGAGCTTTACAGCGGTTGAAAGAAGCTATATGATCTCGCTGCTTGAAGCTGCAAAGCCTTTTCTCGATGAGTACGGACTTGCAGGGATAAGAGCTTCAACACGTCCCGATAGAATAGACAGGGAAGTGCTTGATATATTGAAAAAATACGGCGTTACAGCTGTTGAGCTTGGAGCGCAGTCAATGCGTGATGAGATCCTTTCTATGAACGACAGAGGTCATACCGCAGAGGACGTCAGAAAAGCGTCAAGGCTGATAAAGGAATACGGCTTTGAGCTTGGCTTGCAGATGATGACAGGACTTTACGGTGCTTCATCCGAGGACGACAGCTTCACCGCTGATGAGCTTATAAGGCTTAAGCCCGACACCGTTCGCATATACCCCACTGTGATACTTGGCGGCACAAGGCTTGCCGACTTATATCAGAGCGGAGTATACAAGACTGTTCCTTTTGATGAAGAAGCGGAGCTTTGCGCAGATATTATGCAGAGGTTCGAGGAGAACGGCATAAGAGTAATAAGGCTTGGACTTCACGCCTCCGAGGAGGTCGAAGGGCAGGCTGTCGGAGGATATTATCACCCTGCGATGCGTGAGATATGTCTTGGGATCATTTTCAGAAAAAAGATAGAAAATGCACTTGGCGAAAAAGGCGGATATAAGATCTCGGTTGCTCCGAAGGCCTTAAGTATGGCGATCGGTCAGAAAAAATGCAATAAGGAATATTTCAAAGAACTGGGTTATGATATCAAAATATGTGCGGAAAATGAGCTGACAGAGCTTTACGATATCCGCATTGAGAAAAATTAAATGAAACGGAGCATATAAATGTATCTGGAATCATTGGAATTACAGGGCTTTAAGTCCTTTCCCGATAAAATTAAGCTTACCTTTGATAAGGGAGTTACGGCTGTTGTCGGTCCTAACGGAAGCGGAAAATCAAATATCGGCGACGCTGTTCGCTGGGTTCTCGGAGAGCAGTCCTCAAAGACGTTAAGAGGCGGAAAAATGGAGGACGTTATCTTTTCGGGTACGCAGTTCCGCAAGCCGATGGGCTTTGCCTCGGTCACGCTGAATATCATCAATGATAAGGGAATATTGCAAATTCCATCTGAGCAGGTTTCCGTCACAAGAAAGCTTTATCGCAGCGGTGAAAGTGAATATATGATAAACGGAGCGCAGGTGCGGCTGAAGGATATCTGCGAGCTTTTTATGGATACGGGTCTTGGACGTGATGGCTATTCCATCATCGGACAGGGCAGAGTTGCCGAGATAGTTTCCGCAAAGTCGGGCGAAAGACGTGAGATCTTTGAGGAGGCCGCAGGTATTTCAAAATTCCGCTATAAAAAAGCCGAGGCGGAAAGGAAGCTTTCTGCCGCACAGGATAATATTCTGCGTCTGCGCGATATTATCGGAGAGCTGGAAAGTCGTGTTGAACCGCTCAGGATCCAATCGGAAAAGGCGGAAAAATTCATTAAATATTCGGAAACGAGAAAATCGCTTGAAATAACCGTCTGGGTTCGCCAGCTTGACGACCTGAAAAAAAATCTCGATGAAATTTCCGATAAGCTTCTTATCAGCACAAATGAATATAACGGCATTGAAGCGGATATTTCGCGTCTTGAGGAGGAATTGAACGTCCTTTCCGAAAAAATGCAGGAGAATACTCTGCGAACAGAGGAAATGCGTAATAAAATACTTGAATCGGAACGCTCAAATACGCAGATACATTCCGATATCGCCGTTTGCGAAAATGAGATACGTCATGCGAACGATAATATTGATAATATAAAAAAGCAGCAGGAGCTTTCGCAGAATACAGGCGAGGAAAACCGTATAGCGACCGAGAAAAGGCTTGCTGATATGAAAAATGCCGAGCAGAAGCTGGAAAGTTGCCGCAATGAATATATTGTCGTAAACGAGGAGCTTTCTGCGGCTTCCTCGGAAAAGGACAGCTTCGACAGTATTTCCGAAAAGGCAAGGACTGAGCTTAACGGACTTTATATAAAGCAGTCGGAATATAATTTCACTGTATCATCGGGAAAACAGTCCGCTGAAAATATGAAGGCACAGCTTGAAGCCGCTGACGGACGCGAGGAAACGCTCCGGACGGCTCTGGAGGAATTGAATAGAGAAAGGGCTGAATGTCTGGACGGACTTTCCCTTATCGGTGAGAAAAGCGAGGAGCTTAACAATAGGCTCGGAGGTATTTCAAAGCTTCATTCGGCAAAAACGGAGAAGCTTGCGGAAGCGAAAAAACAGCTTGATGATATAAGCTTCTCCGTCCGTGATAAGGAACAGCGTATCCGTATGCTTTCCGACCTTGAAAACAGTATGGAGGGCTTTGCTCATTCTGTAAAGCAGATACTTAAAGCCTCAAAAACAGGTCAGCTGAGCGGAGCTTACGGCTCTGCGGCACAGCTTATTAAGGTCGAATCAAAATACAGCGTTGCGATAGAAACAGCTATGGGCGGTTCATTGCAGAATATTGTTGTCGAAAATGAAGATATTGCAAAAAGAGGAATAAGGCTTTTGCAGGAAACAAAGGCAGGACGTGCAACCTTTTTACCGCTTACATCTGTAAAGGGAAACAGGCTGAATGAAAACGGTCTTGATAAGTGCGACGGCTTTGTGGCATTGGCGGTCGATCTTGTAAAATTTGAGCCGAAATTCGAGGGGATATATAATTCGCTTCTCGGAAGAATTGTTATTGCTGAGGACATCGATCTCGGAACGCTTATTGCAAAAAAATACGGCTATAAGTTCCGTATCGTTACGCTTGACGGGCAGGTCATCAACGCAGGCGGTTCGTTCACGGGTGGTTCTGTTTCAAAATCAAGCGGCGTTCTTACAAGAAAAAATGATATTGAACGCCTTGTGAATGAAAAAAAACAGCTTGAAGAAAAGCATTCCGAGCTGAAAAGCACCGTTGAAAGGCTAAAAGCTGAAACAGATAAGCTTTCCTTTGATATTGAGGGCGTCAAGGAGGAGCTTGGAGTTATTTCGGCGGATAAGATACGTTTTGAAGCGGAGCAAAAGCGTATAGAAGCAATGACTGCACAGAATGAGGAGCAGCTTGCAGGCTCGGAGGACGATAAAAAAGCACTTAAAAATAAAATTGCCGAAGCGGAAAATGCTGTAAAGCAGGCAGAGGAACAGCTTGCAGAAATAAGCAAAATAATCGCCGAAAAGGAAAAGAGCGTTTCCGAAAATGAGGAGCAGCGTAAGCAGATGCAGGAAATGAGGGAGGCTCTTTCTGAAAGGCTATCTGCTCTGAAGCTCCGTGAAACGGAAATAACCAAGGATATTGAAGCCATCAAGGGCGAAATAGCACGTCTTGAAGCAAGATCTGCGGAGATCGGAGATAACAGTGCAAAATTAGTGCTTGAAATTGACAGGCTGAACAAGCTCATCGAAGAAAAAAATGCCGAGATAGAAAAGCATAGATCAAGGCTTGATAACGCTAAGGACGAAACAGCGGAAATCAACGCAAGGATCGCAGCTCTGCGTGCGGAAAGTCACGATATGGAGCAGAAATCAAACGAATCCCGACGCGCTATCCGCGAAATGAATGATAATAAGGAAAAATTCAGCCGTGAAATGACAAGGCTTGAGGAACGCAGGCGTTCCGTTCAGTCTTCCTGCGATAAGATAGTTTCCGATATGTCGGAGCAGTATGAGCTTTATCCGTCAGAGGCGGTGAAGCTTGCAGTACCGTTTGAAAATCTGCTTGTTATTCAGCGTGAGCTTGCGGAAATAAAGCAGAAGATACGTTCACTTGGCAGCGTCAACGTTGCGGCGATCGAGGAATATAAGGAGGTTTCCGAGCGTTACGAATTTATGTCGGGTCAGCTTAACGACGTTGAAGGCTCCAAGCGTGAGCTGGAAAAGCTTATCGACGAGCTTACGGATACAATGCGTCAGAGATTTTCCGAAAGCTTTAACCTTATCAATGATAATTTCAAGCAGATCTTCGTTGAGCTTTTCGGCGGAGGACGCGCTGAGCTTACACTTACCGATCCGACAGATGTTCTTGAATCCGGAATCGAGATAAAGGTCGCACCTCCTGGAAAGGTTATAAACAATCTGTCACTTCTTTCTGGCGGCGAGCAGGCTTTTGTTGCGATATGCATTTATTTTTCAATCCTTAAAATAAAGCCTGCACCGTTCTGTATACTCGATGAGATCGAAGCGGCTCTTGATGATATAAATGTTACGAAATATGCACAGTATCTGCGTAAATTTACCGATACAACGCAGTTTATTCTCGTAACGCACAGACGCGGCTCTATGGACGAGGCGGATGTAATGTACGGTGTTACAATGCAGGAAAAGGGTATTTCAAAGATACTCCGTCTTGAACAGCCGCCGCAGAATATAGAAGCGAATTAATTTACGATAGCGAGGTTCTGTATATGAACATTTTTAGTAAGATCGCCGAGGGTGTTAAAAAAACCAAGGATTCGATGATGGGCAAAATATCAGCACTTTTCGGCGTATATTCAAAGCTTGACGACGATTTTTTCGATGAGCTTGAGGAGGTTCTTATCACCTGCGATATAGGCGTTGAAACTTCACTTTCCATCGTTGAAAGACTCCGTGAAAGGGTAAAGGAAAAGAAGCTTTCCACTCCCGAGGAAACACGCTCGGAGCTTAAAGCCATAATCGAGGAAATGCTTGGCGAGGATAAGGAAATAGATACCTCCACAAAGCCCTCTGTTATACTCGTTATAGGAGTAAACGGTGCAGGTAAGACTACCACAATAGGCAAGCTTGCTGCAAGATATAAAAACGACGGCAAAAAGGTTCTTGTTGCGGCGGCTGATACCTTCCGCGCGGCGGCTATCGAACAGCTTCAGATATGGACGGAGCGTGCGGGAGTCGATATTGTCAAGCACGCAGAGGGTTCAGACCCTGCGGCTGTAGTTTTTGACGCTGTTACAGCCGCTAAGGCAAGAGGTACGGACGTGCTGATCTGCGATACGGCAGGACGACTTCATAACAAGAAAAATCTTATGGAGGAGCTTAAAAAAATCAGCCGTATAATCCGTGAGCAGGGCGAGGGCTGTGCGTTTGAAACTTTGCTTGTGCTTGACGCTACAACGGGTCAGAATGCTGTAAATCAGGCAAAGCTTTTCAGTGAGGTTGCCGATATCACGGGAATAGTTCTGACTAAGCTTGACGGAACGGCAAAGGGCGGCATAATTATTTCTATCCATAATGAGCTTGGAATACCTGTAAAGCTTGTCGGAGTGGGCGAAAAGGTTGACGACCTTCAGCCGTTCAATGCTCATGATTTTGCCGAGGCTTTGTTTGATACGGAAAATGATTTTGATTATAATTATGAACGTCTGACGGACGATACTTCGGAGGAAGAAGAAAATGCCGGGGAAGAGGTGATCACCGCAGAGGAGATCGCTGAAGAAGCAGCAGAAAATGATATTGATGAAGAAATATCCGAGGATATTGTTGAAGCTATTGATGATATTAATGAAAATGATGAGGAAGAACCGTCAGAAGCTGTTGAAGAAATAATCGCTGATGATGAAAAACCTGCTGAAATTGATGAATCACAGGAGCAGAAAAAGGACATCAAAAACGGCAAATTTGGTTTCCTTTTCAAGGAGATCACATTCGGCAAGAAGAAAAAAGACGGTGATGAAGAATGAAAATAATACTTGCTTCAAATAACAAAAACAAGCTTCGCGAATTCCGTGAGATACTTGAACCGCTAGGATATGAGCTTATTTCTCAATCGGAAGCGGGAGCAGATATAGAAGCCGAGGAAACAGGCACGACCTTTGAGGAGAATGCTTATATAAAGGCAAGGGCGGCTTATGATCTGACGCATCTGCCTGTTATTGCTGACGACAGCGGTCTGGAGGTTGACGCTCTCGGCGGTGAACCGGGTATCTATTCCGCTCGTTATGCCGAAGAGGGCAAACGCTGTGAAAAGGTGCTGAAAAAAATGGAGGGCGTTCCAGATGAAAAGCGTACAGCAAGATTTATATGTGCGGTATGCTATATAGACGAAAACGGTGAAGGCTTCGCCGTAAAGGGCGTATGCGAGGGCAAGATCGGCTATGAAAAGCGTGGAACAAACGGCTTCGGCTACGACCCGATATTTATGTACGGTGAGCGTTCCTTTGCGGAAATATCAGCAGAGGAAAAGGATAAGGTCAGCCACCGTGCGGACGCATTGAGAAAATTCAGGGAAAAAATGGGATAAGGAGATTTTTATATGCTTACAAGCAAACAGAGAGCAACGCTCAAGGGTATAGCAAGCACAGAGGATACGATTTTGCAAATTGGCAAGAACGGTATCGTTGATACGCTCGTTGTTCAGGTCAGCGACGCTCTTAAAGCAAGAGAGATCGTTAAGATGAAGGTCCTGGAGGGTGCAATGCTGAGTCCTGCCGAGGCTGCACAGGAGCTTGCTGAAAAAACCAAATCAGAGGTCGTTCAGGTCATCGGAAATAAGCTTGTGCTTTTCAAGCGTAATCCGCAGAACCCGAAAATAAAATTCTGATATGAGCAGAACGGCATTATTCGGCGGCAGCTTCGATCCTGTGCATAACGGTCACGTTAATCTGGTGAGGGAAACAGCCGAAAAAAATTTGCTCGACAGAGTTATCGTTATGCCGACATTTATTTCACCGTTCAAGCAGGGAAAAAAAGCCGCTGACGGCGAACACAGGCTTGAAATGTGCCGCATAGCGTTTGAGAAAATTCCATATGTGAATGTCAGTGATTATGAGCTTTCACGCCAGGGTGTGAGCTACTCAGTTGATACGGTCAGTTATTTCTATGAAAAATATCCCGGAGACGAGCTTTTTTTCATTATGGGAAGCGATATGCTGCTTTCCTTTGATAAGTGGCACAGATATAAGGATATACTTAAAATGTGTACAATAATTGCCGCCTCCCGTGAAAACGGCGGGAGCGATATAGAGCTTTTGAGAAAAAAAGCTGTCGAGCTTTCAGATTCCGGCAGAGTTCTTGTCACAGAAATACCGGCATTTGAGCTTTCTTCAACGGAAATTCGTGAAAAAATTTTAAAAAATTGCGATTTGTCTTGCTATATGGATAAAAATGTAGTAAAATATATTGAGGAAAATAATGTCTATTGCTTTGTCAATTGATTTGATGGGCAATTTATGCAAGGATTGATCTAAATGTATTCAGATGAGGAAATTACCGGGATCTTAAGGATAAGGCTCTCAAAAAAACGTTTCACGCACAGCGTCAATGTTGCGGAAATGGCTGAAAAGCTTGCCCTGAGCCATGGGTATAAAAATCCCGGGGAGGCTTACACGGCAGGTCTTGTTCATGATTGCTGCAAGGAAATATCCACAGAGGAACAGCTTTCAATGGTGAAAAAATCACGCAGAAATGTATGCGAAGCAGAGCTTAAAACACCTGCTCTCTATCACGCAGTCGCAGGGGCATATTATGCGGAAACGGTTTTCGGTTTCACAGACGAGGATTTTTTAAATTCCATTCGCTATCATACCACAGGCAGAGCGAATATGAGCAGGCTTGAAGAAATTGTCTATATGGCGGACCTTGTTTCGGCTGAAAGAAGCTTCAAGGACGTTGAAAAATTCAGAAAAATGGCTTTTGACGATCTGGATAAGGCTATTTTGGAAGCGATCAAATATTCGGTAGGCTCCGTTATGGAAAAGGGTTCGTTTATCCCTATACATACCGCAGAGGCTTACAATTATTATCTTGAAAAAGTAAAAAAATAATCAGAATAGAATGCTTTGATAGGAGGAATAAAATGGCAGAGCTTACACAGCAGCAGATTCTTGAAATTGCCGTAAAGGCGCTTGACAGCAAAAAAGCAGAGGACATCAAGGTAATAAAAATTAAGGATATTTCCGTGCTTGCGGATTATTTTATAATTGCGGACGGCACCAGCTCCACACAGACAAAGGCCCTTGCTGACGAGGTGGATTTCAAGCTGAGTGAGCAGGGAATACAGCCGCACAGCGTTCAGGGAAATAACGGTTCAAACTGGATAATTCTCGATTATTCGGATATTATGATCCACGTTTTTTCAAGAGATCAGCGTGAATTCTATAACCTTGAGCGTCTATGGAGCGATGGTGAGGAAATAGATATTTCCGCTTGGATAAAGTAACAGAAATTTATGAAAAGGATATGATAAAAATGGCAGAGCGCTATGATTATGCCGCTGTTGAAAAGAAATGGCAGAAATACTGGGAGGAGAATGAAACCTTCAAAACGGATGTATGGGATTTTTCCAAGCCTAAGTATTATGTTTTGGATATGTTCCCATACCCATCGGGTGTAGGTCTTCACGCAGGTCACCCCGAGGGCTATACCGCTACGGATATTATTTCACGAATGAAGAGAATGCAGGGCTATAACGTGCTTCACCCTATGGGCTATGACTCGTTCGGACTTCCCGCAGAGCAGTATGCCGTAACAACGGGAAATCATCCGAACGGCTTTACACAGGAAAATATCAAAACCTTCTCAAAGCAGCTGAGAGAGCTTGGCTTTGACTATGACTGGTCAAAAATGGTAGCGACCTCCGACCCCGGATTTTATAAATGGACGCAGTGGATATTCAAGCAGCTTTATCTTGATGGATATGCAAAGTACGTTGATATGCCTGTAAACTGGTGCGAGGAGCTGGGTACGGTTCTCTCAAATGACGAGGTCATTGACGGAAAATCCGAGCGCGGCGGGTATCCCGTTGTAAGAAAGAATATGAAGCAGTGGGTCATCGATCAGCCTGCTTTTGCGGAAAAGCTTCTTGAAGGACTTGACGAAATCGACTGGCCGGAATCAACAAAGGCTATGCAGCGCAACTGGATCGGCAAATCGACAGGCGTTGAGGTCAGGTTCGATATTGTCGGCGGCGGTGAGTTCAGTATCTATACGACCTGTATCGAAACAATTTACGGTATTACCTTTATGGTTCTTGCTCCCGACGGCGATATCGTTAAAACACTTATGCCAAGAATCACCAATAAGGATGAGGTTCAGGCTTATATTGACGAAACGCTCAAAAAGAACGATATGGATCGTACAGAGCTTAATAAGACAAAATCAGGCTGTGAGCTTAAGGGTGTTACCTGCATAAATCCCGTAAACGGCAAGGAAGTAAGAATGTTTATCGGTGATTTCGTACTTGCAAGCTATGGCACGGGTGCGGTTATGGCTGTTCCGTCGCACGATCAGCGTGACTTTGAATATGCAATTGCTCATAATATTGATATGATCCAGGTAATTGACGGCGATGAAAGGCTTGGTCATGTTGACGTTTCCGAAAAGGCTTTTGAAAAGGGCGATTATCTCGGCAAGGGTTATAGGCTTATAAATTCAGAGGAGTTCACCGGTCTTACTGT
>CAZUDC010000038.1:0-11246 GCA_964619105.1 uncultured Ruminococcus sp. | reverse complement strand
TGCTGCCTTAAAAGGCTATTTGGAACAAGGAAACTTTACTGTTGGCGATTATAAGAACGTTGCCGATGCAGGTATGATTCTTTGTGGTAATATTCGCAAAGAAATTGAGGAAACGAAGCGCCTGCTCGCAGAGGCGGTCGGCAGGACGGACAATTACGTTCCGCCTGCGCCGCAGACGGCCGAAAATATTAACCGTGAGCTTGAAAACAACATTCCCGTAAATCAGCTTATAGCGGAGCGGCTTGCGAAGCTTCGTCCGCACGAACGCTTTTCCTGCAACGACAAGGGAAACAGTCAGCTCTTTGCGGAGGTTTTCAAGGACGTTTGCAGGTACAATGTCACGGCAAAGGAATGGTATGTTTACCGTGACGGCTACTGGCAGGCGGACACGGGCGGAATGATCGCAATGCGCTATGCCAAGAAGTTTCACACGGCGCTTGTGCATTACGGTTCAAACATCACGGACGAGAGCCGTCAGAAGATTTATCTTGAAAATGTGGCAAAGCTTGCGCAGCGCCGCTACCGTGAAACTATGCTCAAAGATGCGCAGGACGGATATTTTGTCAAGTCGGAGGATTTCGACCGAAACGAATGGCTTTTCAACTGTATCAACGGCACTTATGATCTTCGGCAGGGATATTTCCGCAAGCACAACCCGAAAGACCTTATCAGCAAGATATCAAACGTCGTTTATGACGAAAATTCACGTTCCGATACGTTTGAAAAGTTCATTGGGACGGTAATGTGCGGCAGTACGGCAAAGATACACTATCTTCAGAAGGCTTTCGGTCACAGCCTTACGGGTGACACTTCGCAGGAATGCTTCTTCATTCTCTACGGTGCGACTTCACGAAACGGCAAAAGCACTCTTATGGAAACGATGTCGTATATGATGGGCAATGAACGTGGCTACGCAATGGCGGCATCACCCGAAACGTTCGCAGGCAAGCAGAACAAGGACAGCCGCCAGGCTTCGGGTGATATTACAAGGCTCAAGGACGTTCGCTTTCTGAACAGCTCCGAGCCGTCAAAGAAGATGGTTTTCGACGCTGCGCTTCTTAAAACGCTTACGGGACGTGACACTATCACGGCACGACATCTTCACGAACGTGAGTTTCAGTTCGTGCCGTCGTTCAAGCTTTTCATCAACACGAACTATCTTCCGCACGTTAATGACGACACGCTTTTCGCTTCGGATCGTGTGAATGTAGTTACGTTCGACAAGTATTTCGGAGATGATGAGCGTGACCCCGAGCTTAAAGACAAACTGAAAACGCAGGAGAACATTTCGGGGCTGTTCAACTGGTGCTTGGAGGGACTGCGGCTCTACAAGGTGGAAGGCTTGAAACGTCCCGAAGAAATAGCTTCGGCAACGGCGGAATACCCGAATTCAAGTGACAGGCAGACTATGTTTATGAACGAATGTCTGATTGAATCTGAAGGAGCAGTTTGCAAATCAAGTGACGTATTCAGCGTCTATCGTTTGTGGTGTCAAGCTAATGGATATTATCCCGAAAATAAATCTAATTTTATGGCGGGATTCAGAAACAAGAATTTACTGCACGATACCGGCAGAATAAACGGAAACACATATCATAATGTAATTTTCGGATATAAAATAGACCCGGACTATTATGCAGACCCGAATTCTGAAATGGAACAGCAATGGGAGGACGTTCCACTTTAATTTGTGGTAATTTACTCCAAATGCAAAAAATGCAGAATTAATGTTAGAGTTTCATATATCAGATATAGAGAGCTTACATAAAATTTGCATTTTTTACACAGATAAAAAAATTGAATTGATACGGAGGTATAAAAATGATAAAAAACTTAAAACCAGGCGCAGAAGTCGCCGTAGTTGAACGTGATGAAAACGAGAAGGCTGTTGATGCATCGACATATATGTTTATTGACCAAGTAGGCAAGTATGTGATTTGTTCCCCGTTTATATACGAACTTGGAGATGCAGAAGATACCGATGCAAACGAAACTCTCGCTTATTATGCAAGAACAACCGCTGCAGATTATGATACAAAACTCTATGTATTTCCTGCCGACGATTGTTATTCGACGTTGCCAGAAGCAGAAAAGTTTCTTGCGCTTGAAACAGATACGGAGTGTGAAGAAAATGCGTGAAGATCTGCAAATAAAGCGGCGTGAAGTTATAGAAGCAATTACGCCAATATGCAATGCGTTTAAAATTGATGATTTTGACTACATTGTTTCGGAAACAGAACAGCGTGAAACAAAACTTAAACCTTGCCCGTTCTGCGGTGGCAAGGTTGAACTCGAACTCGTTGACGATGATCTTTATATGGTCTGCTGCGACAAATGCAACAGCGCAACATCGTTCGGGTACACTTACAAAGACGGTACGGCGAGAGATGCTACAAAGTCCGAAACCGTCAAGGCTTGGAACAAGCGAACCATAGAAATGATAATTAATCAAAACGGCAATAACTGCACTCAAATTGGCAGTGTTGGTACGCTTAAACTGTAAAGGAGGAGTTGACAATGGCTGAAAAAGAATATATAGAGCGAGAAGCAGTTTGTGGTGCGCTTAACCATATTGGTGGCTGCGACGCAGAAGGTGAATGGAGCAAAGGTTGGGACAAAGCTATTGATACGGCTTTGGGAATGGTTGAATATATTCCCGCCGCCGATGTCGCACCCATGAAGCGCGGGCACTGGGAAAGCAATGAGTACCTCGCAGGAATAAATATGACAAGATGCAGTGAATGTAAAACAAAGTTTTATATTCAAGACCTCGAAGAAATAAGCGGAGATGGTTTTGTAAGCTATTGCTCCAACTGCGGTGCGGATATGAGAGGTGAACACAATGATCCTTGAAGATATAGCGAATATGCTTGAAACGGAATGCAAGGTCAAAGGGCTGCGCAGGGTGAGCAAAGCTGCGGGAATATCAACGTCCACTATCAGCAGTATCATAAACGGCTGTGGGTTTAATCTTAACGTGAATTTCATTGCGGGTCTTGCCGCTCTCGGTTATGAGCTGAAGCTTGTTAAGAAGCAAAAATAGACACGATATAGGGTGTTCTGATTTTCGGACAGTTTTTGTGCTATGCTGTTATCATCGAGGTGATAAAAGTGAGTGGAAAGCTGTCCGAACGTGAAAAATATCTTATTGTCAAATATGCGTATCTGATAGAACGCTATCTGCGTTCACGCCGTGAGCCGCCGCAGGTGAGGGACGATCACTATGCCGCTGCGGCTTACGGCCTTGTATGTGGTGTGCGTGATGTGGACAAGGCTGCGGAGAACAAGACCTTTGCCGATGAAGATGACCGTGACCGATACTATGCAAGATTTTTGTATCTGTGTATCCGCAATCACGTTATCGACAGCATAAACGCAAGGAGAGCCTGGTCGAGGGGCGGACGGGCGGTACATATTTCGACAGCTGACCCTCTCTCCCCCTGCTCTGATCCGCACGAATCGGGAACAGTTGAGGACCTGCTTGCTGACGGCACTTCTGCGGACGGCTTCAAGGCGATCGAGGACAAAGAATGTGTACAAACTATTCTGCGGCGGTGTACGTCACATCAGCAGACAATATGCCGCTATATCGCTTATGGGTACAAATGCCCGGAGATCGCACAGCGAATGGGTGTAACCGCAAAGCACATATACCGAGAGATCGGCAAGATACGCAGAAACAGCACAGACATACTTCCACATAAGCACAAAACAAACAACTCCGGGGTAAACCATGTCTTGACCGAAAACGGAAGAACACGGGTGCAGCTTTGCATAGGCGGCAAGCAGTATCGGACGGGATTTATCCCCCGTAATGAAGTGGAAGCTATCCGTGATGAACTGCTTGCTCTGCGTGACAGCGATCCAAAGGCGGCACTTCGGCGTATCGGAGAAATAAACGCAGGAATGCGCTCCAAGAAGCATTACAAAAGCCCTCGGTATATCCGAGCATACAAGAATTTTTATACTGTGCGCCTTACAATCGACAAGGCGGAAGAAACGGTCGGAATGATACCGACGCTTTCCGAAGCGATCGCTGTTCGTGACGAGCTTATAGCGGCTCGGAAGCTTGGCAATGATGAGTTCTACACCGTACTGAACGGGTTCAGAGAAAAGTATGGGGGTAAAAAATGAAAACATATTATCCGAAATACCTTGACCGTGAGGTTTACAAGCGGTGTGTTTCAACGGCAGGAAGCTATGATCGGGACAAAAAGCTTATAAAGCGTATCGAAGCGGACGCTATCTTTCGTTCGCCGACGGGTCAGGGTTCTTCCGATATCTTAAAGCCCGTTGAGAGGGCGGCGGAACAGATAGAGAAGCACATACGCTTACTGCGATACAGAACGGAAGCGGTCGAACGTGCGCTTGCCCGTTTCGGCGAGGAAGAACAGCTTTTCCTGCAGCAGAACCTTTTATCGGGAATAGCTATCCCGTACTGCCGAGTGCTTAAAAGTGAGCGCACCTGCCAGACCGTCCGTCATGAATTCCTTATTGCCCTTGCGGAAGAGCTTGGAGAAATTTTCTGATAATTTTTTCAAAATTGCGGATATGGGGCAACTTTATATGTTATCCTTTATACAGTCGAAAATTGCGACAGCCGATACGGAACGATCCTATCGGCTGTTTTTGTTAAGGGGGGGATAATGTGGGCTGTAAGCCAAAATACAAGAACGCCGCCGAGCTTTCCGAAGCGGTCGGACAATATTTTGAGGACTGCAAGGGTCATACGATCACGGACAGCAGCGGCAAGGTTATGACCGACAAGTACGGCGTTCCAATTATTGTCGGCTCACACCCTCCGACCGTAACGGAACTTGCCCTTGCACTTGGGTTTAAAACAAGGCAAAGTCTGCTCGACTATCAGGCGAAATCATCTGCGTTCAATGACGTTATCACCGTTGCAAAGTCACGCTGCGAGGAATATGCAGAGAGCAGGCTTTACGACCGTGACGGTGTGAACGGGGCGAAATTTTCGCTGATGAACAACTTCAAGGGTTGGAGGGAGAAGCCTGCGGAGGACAACACCGAGGCTCTTTCCAAGCTTGATGAAGTGCTTTCAAAGATTGGGGGTGACGGCTGATGTCGTTCTCCCCTATGCAGCAGGAATATTTCCGTTCGGCTACGCACCGTTGGAACGTGAAGTCGGGTGCTACACGTTCGGGTAAGACATATATGGACTATTTCGTTATCCCGAAGCGTATCAGAGCCGTTGCAGGCAAGGAGGGGCTTGTTGTTCTGCTCGGCAACACTAAAGGCACTTTACAGCGTAATATTATCGAGCCGCTTCGTGATATGTGGGGTTCGGCGTTCGTGACGGACATTCGCTCGGACAACACGGCAGAGCTGTTTGGCGAACGCTGCTACTGCCTTGGTGCGGACAAGATAACGCAGGTTGACAGACTTCGTGGTTCGTCTATCAAATACTGCTACGGCGATGAGGTCGTGACTTGGCACTCTGATATGTTTGAAATGCTCAAATCCCGTCTTGACAAGCCGTACAGCCGATTTGACGGCACTTGCAACCCCGAGGGGCGGCACCATTGGTTCAAGCAGTTCCTTGACAGCGGCGCAGATATTTACTGTCAGAAATACACGCTTGACGACAACCCGTTTCTTTCCGCTGATTTTGTGGCAAATCTGAAGCGTGAATATCTCGGAACGATCTATTATGACCGCTATATCCTCGGAAACTGGGTCAATGCAGAGGGGCTTATTTACCGCTCGTTCGCAGACAAGACCGACAGCTTTATCATCGACAGCCTTGACAAATACGATATTGCTTTCGCAACGATAGGCGTTGACTTTGGCGGCGGTTCATCGGCTCACGCTTTCAACTGCACGGCTTTTACCAAGGGTTTCTGCAAGATCATAACGATACACGACTATCGGCGCAAGGACGCTGCTACGCCGCAGAAGCTTTATTACGACCTTGGAAATTTCATCGCCGAGTGTCGGCTTATTGCAAGCGGGCGTTTTCCTATTGCCGAGATGTACTGCGACAGCGCAGAACAGACGCTTATCGGCGGAATAAGGGTGGAAGCCGCACGGAACGGCTGGCGTATCAACGTGCACAACGCACGGAAAAAGGAGATAAACGACCGTATTCGCTTCTACTGCATTTTGCAGGGTGTGGGACGGTATAAGATACACAAGAGCTGCACGGCTACTATTGACGCTTTTTCGGAAGCTATGTGGGACGGCAGCGTAACGGCTGATGTTCGTCTTGATGACGGAACGACCAACATCGACAACCTCGATGCGCAGGAGTATTCGACCGAGCCGTATATGAACGATATATTGAAACTGGGGTGATAGATTGATACTGAATGACTACAAGGCGGCATTTCCGAACGAGGACGCTCCGAACCTTGAAAAATTCTACAACGATATGTACAACTGGACGGAGATATACAAGGGCAAGCCGTACTGGAACAAAGTCAAGCGTTCGGGGCTGTACAAAAAGGGTCTGCGCCGAATGAACCTGATGAACACGGCGAAGCAGCTTTGTGACGAACTGTCCGTTCTCTGCTTTGCGGAACAGGTCGAAATCGCCTGCGACAATGAGAAATACAAGACTTATCTTGACAAGCTTATGAGCAATGAGGGGTTCTGGAAGCACGTTCCCGAACTTATCAGCCGTGCGTTCGCAGAGGGCGGCGGTGTACTGCGTGAGTACATAAAGGACAACAGAATATACTTAAATTACATATCGGGTGCGGACTTCCTGCCGCTTTCGTGGGATAACAAGCGGATAACCTCGGCTGTATTCCGTTCAACTGCGGTCAAGGGCGGCGATTATTACACGATATTCGAACGGCAGACGCTTCTTCCGAGCGGTCGGAACAGGACGGAAACGTTTCTCTTCCGCTCAAGGGATAAAAACACGGTCGGCGAACGGGTTTCTCTCAACGAGCTTTTCGGTGACGCGCCCGATTTTGCGGAAACGGACATTCCGTTCCCGACTTTTCAGTATTTCCGCCCCGATGTTACGAACAACGCCGGATTTTATGTTCCGCTCGGAATTTCCGTTTATGCGAATGCTCTTGACACTTTGCAGGCACTTGACGTTGCGTTCGACAGCTTTGCGAGGGAGTTCATTCTCGGCAAGAAGCACATAATCGTTCCGAGCAGCTGCGTTCAGACGGTCGTTGACATTGACACGGGCAATCAGATGAGGTATTTTGACGCAGACGATGAAGCCTATGTTGCTTTGAAATGCGATGAAGAGGGCGACTTGAAGATAACCGACAACACGGTTGAGCTTCGTGTGGACGAGCATATCAAGGCGATAAATGCGCTGCTGAACATACTCTGCTTTCAAACAGGGTTAAGTTCGGGTACGCTGTCCTTTGACGGTTCGGAGGGAATGAAAACCGCCACTGAAGTCATTTCGCAGGAGAGCAAGACAGCTCGGACGGTCAAGGGGCATAAAAATCAGCTTGTAGAGTTTTTCGAGGAGTTCTGCAGGGCGGTCATCGAGCTTGGCATAAGCCTTGGGGACATTCCGAGGACAGAATACAAGCTTTCGGCAGGCTTGCAGAGCAAGGCAGAGGCTATTATGGAGATATTCAAGTGTGACGAGGAAACGGCTCTCAAAAAGATACAGCGTATTGCAAAGGAGCAGAATGTCGGCGGTGCGGAGCTTGACGACATTTTAGGTAAAGCCGAATGACACGGCTTGAACTTATGGAGCTTGCGGAGGATTGTTCAGACGTTCTTTCGGCTATGGAAGATGATCTTTTAGAGAACATCGCCGAGTATCTTTCCGAAGGGGCGGCAGATACTCCCACGGCGCAATGGAAGATACAGCAGCTTGCTTCTCTCGGCAAGCTTGACAAGGCAAACATTCGCACTATTGCCGAATATTCGGGCATTGCCGCCGATATGGAAGAGATCGCAATGACAAGGGCGGCTCTTTCTGCGGTCAGGGAAATGGACGAGGGATTTGGGAAGCTTGTGACGGACGGCATTATTGACGGCACTTCCGTTCCAATGGAAGAAACGGCTTTGCAGGCGGCGGCAATGTTCAGCAAGCAGGCTAAAGACCGCTTGAACAAGGTCAACACGGTTATGCGGTATTTTGCAAAGACTACTGCGGCGGCTGCGGTGAACAGAACGGCGGAGCTTGTGAACAAACAGCAGTACCTTGACACGCTCAACAAGGCGGCAGGCAAGGTCATAATGGGCGCAGAGAGCCGTCAGACAGCCGTTCGGCAATGTATAAAGGAAATGTCCGCAAAGGGCATTCCTGCGTTTGTGGACGCAGGTGGGCGGCAATGGTCGCGCGAAGCATATATCAATATGGACGTTCGCACAACCTGTTCCAACACGGCGCACGAAGCGCAGTTCACAAGAATGGACGACTACGACATTGACCTGCTTGAAACGAGTTCACACCCTGGCGCAAGACCGAAATGCTCGCTCGACCAAGGCGTGATTTTTTCCAAAAGCGGCAAGAACAAAAAATATCGTGCCTGGAGTACATCAAGCTACGGCGAACCCGACGGTATTCTCGGGATAAACTGCGGACATCATATTTACCCCTTATATCGAGGGCGTTTCGGTGCAGACGTATTTCCCCTATGACAAAGAGGAAAACGACAAGCTGTACAAGCAGAAGCAGGAACAGCGCAGACTTGAACGTGATGTGCGTTCGGCAAAGCGTGAAGTTTCTATGCTCAATGCCGCAGGTGACAAAGAGGGTGCGAAAGCCGCCAAGGAAACGGTGAAGCAAAAGACCGCAAAATACAATGAATGCTGCGAAAAGACAGGTCTTCCGAGAAAAGCCGACAGATTAACGGTGCAGGGGTATAGGACGAAAGCGGCGGAAGAGAAAAAGTCACTCCCGACGCTTGACAATTCGGGTGGAAATGGCATAATGAAGTCAAAGGGATTTGACTTTCTCGACGGGGTTCTCGGATCGGATAAAATTTCGAAAGAGCAGAGCAAAAGCCTTGATGAAATTGTTTCTGTTATCCCGAAGAAGCACCTTGACGTTATCGGCAAAACGGTCAGCGAGGTTGAGATCGTACCGAACAGAAATTATTGCACCTATAACCGAGATACCAAAATACTTACTCTTGATCCTAACAAAATGAATGGTAGTATCATTCACGAATTCGGTCACGTTTTGGCAGACGCTTATGACCTGTATAATGACCCCAAATTTTTAAATATATTAAGCGAAAAGTATGAATCGCCGGATTGGGGCTACGCTGTCTACGCATTTCGACAGGAAGTAAATTATTATGTATATTTACTGAAATCTGATAAGCTGATTGACATATATCAAGGAAGAATATATGCTGACCTAATAGACATTGACTATTCTGAACCAATTCCATTAGACAGTTTTCAAGAGTATTTTTCTGTCGGATTTGATTTATATTTTAATAACCCCAAGTTACTTCAGGAAAAAGATACAAAACTATTTGATTATCTTAAGGAGATGTTGTCTAATGAGTGAATTATACACAACAGTTGAAAAAATGTTGTTATCAGGAACAACTCTTGGAGAAGTATTTAAAAAATGTCTGATTTGGGTTATTCTCGTTCTGAAATTGCAGCCGCAATAAAGGAATCTGAAAAAAAGCACATTAATTCAAACCCAAGAATAGTTGACTAACCGCTTTGAGAAATCAAGGCGTTTTTTTTATTGATGAGGTGAAATTATGACGAATTCAAAATGCACATTGACCGTATCGGTATCAAACATTGATGCCGTCAAGGAGCAGATGAAATTAGTAGAAAAAAAGCTCTCCGAACTGAAAGAAGCAGTTGAAGAGCTTGATAAAATGAGGTTGGAGGTTGAAATTAGCTGATTAAACCTTTTTAAGATTATCCGTTATATTGTCCTTCAATGTAATTGAAGTATTACAATTAGGACAAATCACAGTTGAATTCAGCTGTGCAAAGGTGTACTCCACTTCCTTTTTACACTTTGGACATTGAAGAGTGCACTTTTTGCTGTAAAACTCCTGACTCAATTTGATTTTCGTATCAATCACCACCTTTTCTATGTAATGAATTAATTATACAGCGAAAGAAAAATCAAGTCAAATTTCCGCCCTTAAAAAGGCGGTTTTCTTATGCCTGAAAGGAGATGAAATTAAAATGATTGTATCGACAAATGACTGTACAAGAATATGTATTGACGGCGTAGAGATCAAAAAAGGGTTAGCTGTTAAATTCAGCCACGAATCGGAAGGTGGGGCTGTACTTGAATTGAAAGCTGGTTCATAAGCAGTAGCACTTGCAGATAGGCGTTTTTTCTATGTCGAAAGGAGAAAATAATGGCAATTACCGAATTAAAAGATACATCGGCACTTATGGAAAGTGCTGACTACAAAGACAGATTCAGAGCCGAATATTATCAGGCGAAAATTCGCTTTGAAAAGCTTAAAGGTATGCTTGATAAATGGGACAGCGGCAAGCTGAATTTCAAGCCGACCTGCCCGAAAGCAACATATAATTTTCAGATCAAGGCAATGGGCGAATACCTTGCCACCCTCGAAATAAGGGCTGAATTGGAACACGTTGAGCTGTAACCGCTAAAAATATGTTAAAAAGCGTTTATCTTCGGATAAGCGCATTTTTTATGCCCGAAACGTGCTGAACGGCGTAAAAATCCGCACGGAATAACGGTCTACCCGACCTTAAAGGAGGAATTTTCAATGGCAGAAGAAACAAACACAACCGTAACCGAAACCAATACGGCAGAAAACAGCGGAGGTGATCCACAGAGCGGCACGGATAATAACGTGAACGCTGTATCTACGAACGAGGGTGCGGAAAAGACCTTCAATTATATGAATTCTAATTTCATAATCATCTTCTTGCATAAAATTCGTTGTTGTTTTCAATTTTGGAAATCCAAGCCGAATTAAATAATCATTACATTGCTCTATGGTAATATCAGATGCGAATGATAGGTTGATTAGTAGCTTATACACTAACGACCTTTTATCAGATCCAAGCGTTAAGTGAGCAAGACTAAACAAATATTCTGCTTTGGAGTAATTTATTTTCAGACCAATACAAAGCATCACTAAAACAATATAATCACTTGGTATATGCCCTGATCTATATTTGATAACTGCATTTGGTGATAATCCACTTTTTTTGGCTAATTCATTTACCGATAGCTTTTGTTCTTCCATATATTTTATTAAAACACTACCAAAATCATCATCTGACTTCATCTCAAAGATAGATTTACAATATAAGTGCAACACTTGAAAAAA
>CAZUDC010000037.1:0-11476 GCA_964619105.1 uncultured Ruminococcus sp. | reverse complement strand
TATTAATACAACATGGTTATGAGGTCGACGGCTGCACGCTTAAGCTTTTCGATAAGGCGGAAAGCTCATGCTGCTCCGTTTCCGATGTTATGGACGCAAAGGCTGTCTGCCGAAAGCTCGGTATAGAGCATTATGTTTTCAATTTCAAGGAGCTTTTCCGTGAAAGGGTCATGGATTCCTTTGCAGAAAGCTATATCAACGGAGAAACCCCAAATCCCTGTATAAACTGCAACCGATATATCAAGTTTGATAAAATGCTCGCAAGAGCAAAGGAGCTGGGCTATGACGGTATCGCAACAGGACATTACGCAGGAATCCTTTATGACGAAAAAAGCGGCAGATATTTACTGAAAAAAGCCGCCGATGAACGCAAGGATCAGACCTATGTGCTTTATAATATGACGCAGGAGCAGCTCTCATCGACAGTTTTTCCGCTGTGGGATAAGGATAAGCCTGAAATACGCTCCATTGCGGAAAACTATGGACTTGTAAATGCTCATAAGCCCGACAGTCAGGATATATGCTTCGTACCCGATGGTGATTATGCGGCATTTATCGAACAGCATACGGGCAAAATATTTCCTGGCGGTGATTTTATCGGCACAGACGGCGTAAAAATGGGTACTCACAAAGGATATATCCATTATACTATTGGTCAGCGCAAAGGATTGGGTGCGGCTTTCGGCAAGCCCGTTTTCGTATGCGGAAAGAATCCTGTTACAAACACGGTAACTCTTGGCGACAGCTCCGACCTTATGAGCGATATTGTAGAAGCGGAGGATATTAACCTTATTTCCGTTCCCGATATAAAGGGAGAAATGCGTATAAGTGCCAAAATACGCTATAATATGCAGGCGGTGAGCGGAGTTCTTGCCTCTGTCGGCGACAGCAGAATAAGAGTAAAATTCGATACCCCCGTAAGAGCGGCGGCTAAGGGACAGGCTCTCGTTATTTATGACGGAGATACCGTCGTCGGAGGCGGTAAAATAGTGTAGCATAAAATAAAAAAATCCATATAATAAATCAAATCAAACAGGAGGAAGCATTATGTCTGAATTAAAAGAGATCAAACTTAACGAGCTTAAATTCAACCCTTGGGAAAAAATCGCAAAGCAGTGGTTTCTTATCACAAGCGGAGATGAGAGCAGCTTCAACACAATGACAGCAAGCTGGGGCTTTCTGGGCGAGATGTGGGGAAAGAACGTATTTGAAGCAGTCGTTCGTCATAACCGTCACACCTTTGGCTTTATGGAGAAAAACGAGCGTTTCACAATAAGCTTTCTCCCCGAAGAAAAAAGGGACGCTCTCAAATTCTGCGGAGCAAACTCGGGGCGCGACTGCAATAAATCGGAAAAAGCAGGCTTGGTCCCCGTTTACCTTGATGGAACGACTGCCTTTGAAGAAGCAGAGCTTGTGTTTGTATGCAAAAAGCTCTATTCCGCTGATTTTGACCTTGAAAAGCTCCCTGACAGTGAAAAAGCAAAATGGTACGGAAAGGATCCCGTACACCGTCAGTATATCGGCGAAATAGTAAAGGTATATTCAAAATGAGCAAAAAGCTGAAAATTAGACTTATTATAAGCACAGTCATAACGGCTGTGCTTGCAATAGCGGCAGAAATTACAGTCTGGCTGAACGATTTTTACCCTGCCGATACTGTCGAAATAAATAAAGCTTATCAGACAGGCAGAATGATAGAATACGGCGATGATCTCAAAGCCTTTGAACCAAGCGAAGATATAAGCTATGGCTTCATTTTCTATCCCGGGGAAAAAATCGAGTATACAGCATATGAGCCGCTTATGAATTATCTTTCCGATAAGGGCGTGCTTTGCCTGCTTGTAAAAATGCCATTCAATATTGCAATATTCGGCAAAAATTCCGCTCTTGGTCTTGATGAAATATACCCCGAGGTCGAGCATTGGTATATAGGCGGACATTCCCTCGGAGGTGCGATGGCTTCTGATTTTGCCGCAGAAAACAACGGCTTTGAGGGTGTTATATATCTTGCGGCATATCCGTCAAAGGATATAAGCAAAACGGATATGCGCGCATTATCTGTCTATGGCTCAGAGGACCGAATACTTAATATGAACAGATACGAAAAATCCGGCTCAAAGCTGCCGTCTGATTTCACCGAAAAAATTATCGAAGGCGGCAACCACTCGGGATTCGGCTTTTATGGAAAACAAAACGGCGACGGTGACGCACAAATAACCTCTGCCAAGCAGTCATACATAACAGCGGAATATATCGCAGAATTTATTTTGGGTGAACAAAATCCCACAGTAGAAACGGGGGAAATCTTTGAAGGTTAAATTTTTTGCTCTTATCCTTACGGCAGTACTGTTAGCAGGCTGTTCACAAATTGAGGAAGCACCTCCCGAAATAACGGAAATAACCATTGAGGAGGCAGATCCTTACCCTGTAACAATAGGCTCTCTCGTATTCAATGCCGCCCCCGAAACAGTCGGCTCGCTTTCACCCGCAATAACGGATATAATCAAGGAGCTTGGCTTTGCCGATAAGCTTGTCGGAATTAGCAGCTATTGCAGCAGTGACGGAGTAAGCAGCGCCGCAGACCTCGGTTCAGCCGCAAATCCCGATGTTGACGCTATCGTGCAAACCGCCCCAACGCTTCTTATCTCGCATAGTCCGATAGCGAAAAAGGATATCACCGAAATAGAAAAATGCGGAACAAGAGTGCTTATAATCTCCGCACCAAGCTCAACGGACGAGCTTTATGAGCTTTACCACAGCATTTACCGCATTTTTGAGGGTGATGATGAGGAGGAAGAGGAAAAGATCGGAGCTTGCTTCTCAAGACTTGAAGAAGCGTTTAAGGAAAATAAGGAGGTTATCACCGATTATGTGTATATTTTGTCCTCAAAGCTGGCATTTGCATCGGATAACAGCTTCAGCGGAAGCCTTTTTTCGCATATGGGCAGAAATGCCGCCGCAGACGAGGAGGGCATCTCGCTCACCAAGGAACGACTTACCGAGCTTGATCCCGAATATATAATAATCCCATCGGGAATGAAATTATCAAGACTTCCCGAAGAGCTTTCAGCCGTGCAAAATAACAAAGTAATACGTCTTGATAAGGAAACCGAGCAGCTTCTCGAACGTCCGACCTCCGAGGTTTATAGGGCGGTTCTGTTTGTCCGTAAGGAGATCGACAATATAAACGAAGAATAATCCTGCTCCCCCAATTAACTTTTGAATTTTCTGCTTGCCCCACACCCGAAATCCGTCGTCAGAAAATTCAGGAGTTAATTTGGGGAGCCTTGTTAATAGATCAAAAATCTATTTTAATGCATATATTCCCATTTGCATATAGCTATACCAAAACACATGAACTTTTTTAAAACCGATTTCTTTCAGAAGCTGAATATGCTGATTAACGGTCAGCGGAAAATAGTTTACTCCACATCTGGCGTTATGTTCCTTTGCTTCTTTTTCTGTTTTGCCACGTCCTTGCTGATACCTTCCCCACCTTAACAGCTCAGATTTTTTTATTTCTTCATCCTCGGGAATCACATTTTCAAAGGTGATATAAATTCCACCGTTCACCAATGAATTATATACACATTCTGTCGCTTTTCTTCGTTCTTCCTCGTGCATATAATGGTGAGCTTGAATTGCCGTAACGACATCAAAAAGATCTTTAAATTCAATAAAAGCAGAGCTTGTGCAAAAATATTGAATAGAACTGTCATCAAGCTTATTTTTTGCCAGTTCAAGCATTTTTTGTGATGGGTCAACCAAAGTAAACTGAATATCAGAAAATTTTTTTAAAGCAATTTCTTCCAATGCTCCCGTTCCGCAGCCCAGGTCCAGCCACTTGATTTTGCCCGATTTGTACTGTTCGATCACATCCAAGGTTTGAGCGTAAAACTCTCTGTAATACGGGATCGTTTTATTGATCTCCCTATCATAAAATCTTGCTGCAACAGGGGTAGTGTTATCATTCGACATTTTTTGCACTCCATATTGATCTTATTTTGTTGGGCAGCTTATCCCGACAATTATCAGTATCATTATACTGTATAATTACAAAAAAATCAAATATATAAACAAAATCGTCAGAACGCATAAATCATAGCTGCTTTGCCTCTTCCCCCAACTTTCATCGTTTTTTCACCAAAAATGACAATATTCTATTGAAATTCATTGGGTTGTGTGATATAATCTATAATAAGTTTATGTATGCCAAAACGCAAAGGAGCATTATTCGGATGGTGGAAAAAATTGTTCAGTTCGCAGTCAGGGACAGCAATAATCTTTATAAGCTTGAGCTGTGCAGGACCTTACTGCATTTTACCGAATTTGATTTTACTTATTTCTGGGAAAGATGTATGGACGCAGGGCGTGCCGCAAAAAAATCGGGGCATCTCCCCGCAAGCACCGTTTCAAACGCTAAATCGGTCATCTGCGCCGCCCACCCTTACATCGAAGCTATGATAAACAGTGACTATTCCGATATCGTTACCGACTGCATAATCGAATATATCTGCCACTCCGAAAGAATAAGCGTTGATGAGCTTTGGGTTCGCTGTATATCCCCGAAATCCAAATACGAGGAAGCAATTTTCAACCGAATTTCAATGTTCCGCTCGGGCAAGGCTTCAAACGGCTGGACAAATATTGTCCGAATCCAGGAATACGCCCGGAATAAGCTTGACTTTATTTATAATACAAATGAGGAAAAAACCCCCGATACTCCCGAGGTCCTCAAAACACGAAAGGAATATTTTGACGTTTCCTGCTCCGTTGCCGCAAATGAGCTTGGCATAACAGGAGACCAGCTGCCATCAGTTTCGGTTTGCAATATAGGTCTTGCGCCAAATTCCACATTTATGAACGCCAAGGTCGCAAAGGCTGTTTACAGACGTTTTTCCGAGGCACTTCAACTTGGCGGTGATATGTCCGTGCCGCCTTCAAAAAATTGTGAATATATAAAAGACAAGCTTGCAATGGACGCTTATGATTTCGTAAGAGGAATGAAGCGTCCGGGCGAGATCGATATGAAATTTGCTCTGGAAGCTATGGCGGATAATCCCACAGAGGTCTATCTTCCCAACAGCTTCAAAGCAATGATTGACCTTGAATTTGACCTTATAATGAAAAACGGCTTTGTATTGCGTAAATGCGAGGAATGCGGCAAATACTTCATTGCAGAGGACGACAGCTTCCTTTGCAGCCGTATAAACAGCTCGGGTATGACCTGCCGACAGCAGTCGAACGCTCTGAAAACCGCTATCGCAGAGGCTTCGGAGGCTCTGCGGGCAACAGAGAACGATACTGATAATGAGCAGATAAAAAAAGGCGAAGCTATCCCTGCGGAGCTTGAAAAAAGAGGGCAGAGGATCTATAACGCACTCTATAAGCGTGTTGGCAAATCCATGGAAGAAAATGAATTCCGCGAATGGAGCCGTTACCTTTCCGATATGAAAAAGAATATCAAAACAGGCGAAGCAACTCTTGAACAGCTCAACGAATTTCTCGATTATTCCGACAGGCTTTGCACTGAAGTCAAAAAGGGCAAAATGACCAAACAGACGCAGTTTCGCTATCCCGAAGTCAAGGAAGAGCCTGCTGAAAAGAAGCGTTCGAGCGGAAGAGTGATCCCACCCGATTCACCGATAATGTCCGTTTTAAAGCAAGACGATCCTGTTGTTGATATAATAAAAGCAGATTCCAAATCGGTGCGAATAATAAAGCCGTTCAAGCCTGAAGCCTTTGACAGCCTTGCAGACGCATTTATGGCGGGAAAGGACTTTGACGATGAGGATATCACAGAGAAAAAGCCCGAACCCGAAATAAAGGAATATAACTGGACAAGGCTCACCCGCGAAGAAGCCTATGGCAGTAAAAAAGGCGGTGAAAGCGAATGAATTTTATCAACGAAGCGGCGGCGATAAACGGACTTGCCGATTACATCGTAAAAAGCGGAGTATGTCTGTATAATTCGGTAAAATATATCTATTCACTTGCCGAAAATGAATTTTATAACGTCGATATAAGAGATGTTATGAAAATAATCATCAACAATTTTCCTGAAACGGACGGCATACGTTCGCTCGGACTTCGCATCGATGATTATACCTGCCGCCAGATGCAGAGCGAGGAATATAATAAGGTACTTCCGCTTATGGTTTACAGCCTTGCAGTAAGAATACCCGTGCTGAAAAATGTAAAAAACGGCGAGGATTCAATGACAGACGATCAGCTTTACAGACTTTATACAGCAGTCATTGAAAAAGGAGCGGAGAATTACCGTGAAATAATTACGGAATCCTTCCTTGAAACAAAATATCTTGTAAGAAAGAGCAAAAAACTTCCGCCGTTCACTGCTGACTGGTTCAAATCCTATATTTTAAGCAGCGTTCCGTCGCTTTCAGTTATAACAAATAAGAATATGTTTCTGCTTGGCTTTGCGGATACGCTTTTTGCGGTTTTTTATACCTGTATGGAGGACGGACTTGCAGAAAAGCTGCTTGAATATGCCGATGAAGAAAATACCAACAGCGAAATGGAATAATACAGTGAGGTTATGACTATGAATAAAAAAAGAGAGGCTGTTTTTCTTTGCGGATTTATGGGCTGCGGAAAATCAACCGTCGGAAAGCTGCTTGCCGATAAGCTTGGCTGTGGCTTTGTCGATATGGACAGCTATATCACCGAAAAGCTCGGAATGACCATTCCGCAGATATTTGCCGAAAAGGGCGAGGAGCATTTCCGCAACGCAGAAACCGAGGCTGTCAGCGAGCTTGCCGAAAGGGGCGGAGTTATCGCCTGCGGAGGCGGCGCAATGCTTAGAAAAAATAATGCGGATATAGCAAATTCAGTCGGAACGGTCGTCTTTATTGATGTTCCCTTTGATACCTGCTATGAACGCATTTCGGGCGATAAAAACCGTCCGCTCGTTATGAAAAATACAAAAGAGGAGCTTAATCTCATATTTGAGGGCAGAGCTCCCATATATAGAGATAATTCAGCTGTCACAGCTGACGGGAGCGGTTCTCCAATGGAGATCGCAGAAAAAATCATTTCCGTGTTGAGAGAGGAATGGAGCAGATGAATAAGGTTTATGCACTCGGAGTCGATGTCGGCTCAACCACCGTTAAAACGGTCATTCTTGACGAAAACAAGCAGATCATATATTCAAAATATGAAAGGCATTTTTCCAAGGTCAAGGAAACTGTCAGAGCCCAGCTTGAAATAATACAAAAGGAATATCCCGATGATACATTCAAGCTGTCAATAACAGGCTCGGCCGGTCTTGGACTTGCAACAGCTTCGGAGCTTCCGTTTGTGCAGGAGGTTTTCGGTGCGTTTATAGCCGTTAAGGAAAGCTATCCCGACGCAGATGTCGTTATCGAGCTTGGCGGCGAAGACGCTAAGATAATATTCCTCACAGGCGGCGTCGAACAGAGAATGAACGGCTCATGCGCAGGCGGCACGGGTGCATTCATCGACCAGATGGCAACGCTTCTCGGCATTACAACGGACGAAATGGATAAGCTTGCACTTAACGCAGAAAAGGTTTATCCGATAGCATCAAGATGCGGAGTTTTTGCAAAATCTGATATTCAGCCGCTTCTTAATCAGGGCGCAAAGCGCGAGGATGTTGCCGCTTCTATCTTTCAGGCTGTTGTCGATCAGACCGTTTCGGGGCTTGCTCAGGGCAGACAGATAAAGGGCAAGGTTCTTTTCCTCGGCGGTCCTCTTTCATTCCAGATGGGACTTCGCAAGGCCTTTGTTGATACGCTCAAGCTTTCAGAGGAAAATGCCGTTTTCCCCGAAAACGCTCCCTGCTTCATGGCTTACGGATGCGCTCTCCACGCAAACGAGGTTTCGGACGAGTATCCTCTTGACGAAGTTATCAAGCGTATAGACAACGCTAAAATGGTTGACGATATAGTTACAAGCGACCCGCTGTTCGCTTCAAAGGAAGAGTATTTCGACTTCACCGAACGTCATAAAAAATGCGACCTTGAATATGAAAATATCAGCACCTACGAGGGTGACGCATATCTCGGCATTGACGCAGGCTCAACAACAACAAAGCTCGTTCTTATCACTCCTGATGGAAAGCTTCTTTATCAGCATTATACATCTAATAAGGGCAGACCTCTCGATGTTATCACCGAAAGGCTTGCAGAAATATACAAGCTTACAGGCAACAGAATAAATATCGTATCCTCCGCAGCTACAGGCTACGGCGAGGATCTTATCAAAGCGGGAATAGGTGTTGATTTCGGTATCGTTGAAACCGTTGCCCACTATAAAGCCGCTTCCTTCTTCAAGCCCGATGTTGATTTTATCATTGATATCGGCGGTCAGGACATCAAATGCTTCAAGATCAAAAATCACGCTATCGACAGCATTATGCTCAACGAGGCTTGTTCGTCAGGCTGTGGCTCATTTATCCAGACCTTTGCACTTGCCCTCGGATATGATATTGCAGATTTTGCACGTCTTGGGCTTTTTGCAGAAAATCCTGTCGATCTTGGTTCGCGCTGTACGGTGTTTATGAACAGTTCCGTAAAACAGGCTCAAAAGGACGGTGCGTCCGTTGAGGATATTTCCGCAGGACTTTCATCATCTATCATAAAGAATGCAATTTATAAGGTTATCCGCGCAAGATCAGCTGACGAGCTTGGCGAAAATATCGTTGTCCAGGGCGGTACATTCCTTAATGACGCCGTTCTCCGTGCATTTGAAAAGGAACTTGGAAGGAACGTTTCCAGACCTGCGATCGCAGGACTTATGGGTGCGTTCGGTGCGGCTCTTTATGCAAAGGAAAACCATAAGGAAGCTTCAAAGCTCATCTCTGCCAAGGCTCTCGAAGAATTTACATATCAGTCAAGACAGCTCAACTGCGGCGGCTGCGGCGCTCATTGCAGCCTTACCATGATAACCTTCAATGACGGAAGAAAATTTATCAGCGGCAACAGATGTGAAAAGGGTGCAGGTATCAAGCGTACAACAGAGCCGCTCGATATGTTTGAATATAAATATAAGCTTCTTCTTTCAAAAGCAGAGGAAAAGCCTGCTTCAACACCAAAGGCGAAGGTTGGACTTCCGCTTGCACTCGGACTTTATGAACAGCTTCCATTCTGGAGCAAGCTTTTCACAGAGCTTGGCTTTGAGGTCGTTGTATCCGAGGAAAGCACAAGAAAAACCTATTATAAGGGACAGAATACCATTCCGTCCGATACAGTTTGCTATCCTGCAAAGCTTGCGCACGGTCATATCATAAGCCTGCTTGAAAAGGGTGCGGATTTCATCTTCTATCCCTGCGAAAGCTATAATATTGACGACGGCGAAAGCGATAATCACTATAACTGCCCTGTTGTTGCATATTATCCCGAGCTTCTCCGTGCCAATATCCCCGAGCTTAACGAGAAAAACTTTATCTCTCCATATATCGACATAAACCTCCCGAAGCATTCCGCAGAGGTTCTTTCGGACAGCCTTTCAGCCTACGGAATCACGAAAAAGCAGGCGGCAGAAGCCTATACAAAGGCAATGGCAGCTCTTAAACAGTATATGGACGACCTTGAAGCAGAGGGCGAACGCCTTATCGCAGAGGCACGCAGACAGAATATGCCGATAATCGTTATCGCAGGCAGACCCTATCACCTCGATCCCGAAATAAACCACGGCATACATAAGCTTGTTTCCTCGCTTGATCTTGCCGTTATCACCGAAGACAGCGTGTTCAGAAAGGGTCATACGCCTAAGCTTGACGTGCTTAACCAGTGGACATACCATTCAAGGCTTTATCGTTCCGCACAATATGTTACCGCGCAGGAGGATATGCAGCTTGTACAGCTTGTTTCATTCGGCTGTGGAATCGACGCTATCACAACGGACGAGGTAAGAGGAATACTTGAAAGCGGCGGAAAGCTTTATACCCAGCTTAAGATTGACGAAATTAATAACCTCGGTGCGGCAAAAATAAGACTCCGCAGTCTTGTTGCGGCAATGGAGGAAAACAAGGTGCATAATACTAAACACCAATAAAAATTGTATAGCAAAAAGCTTGTCTTTCGCTTGAAGAGCAAGCTTTTTTCATATCCTTGTACAAAATAGCAGTCTGATACTAAACACCAATAAAATCCAGAAAAAAATATGCGCCGAAATCGCATACATTCAAGACTGTCGGCTTGATTTTTTTAAAATTTAAAAGGTATTTAGTATAAATCCCGATGAACAAGCATAAGCTTTAGCAAAAACACTAAGGAGTGAGCTTAATGGGAAAAAACGCTAAAAAAAGCGGCAAAGGATTTCTTATTGTCATTCTTGCCGTTATCATTGCCGCCGCTGTTATTTTACTTGGCAAAGCCGAAAAATCAGCCGAAGCTGACAAGCTTTTTTCAATGTCGGGAAATGCTGAAAGAGTCGAATTTCTCAACCGTCAGGGTTATATAGTCAAACCTGATCCTGTCAGCCGAAGCGAGGTAACAATTCCTACCGAATTTAATGATGTTTACAGCGAATACGCAGACTTACAAAAACAACAGGGACTTGATCTCGGACCCTACAAGGGCGAAAAAGCGACGGTTTTTACATATGCCGTCCTCAATTACCCCGAACATCCCGAAAATATTTTCGCCGATCTTCTCATTGCGAATGACAGGCTTATTGCCTGCGAGCTGAAATACGAGGACGCTGAAAACGGCTTTATAAAACCGCTTATTACAAAAGGAATTGAGAATAGCGAGGCTGAATCAGAAACAGAGCCTCACGAGATAAGGGCTGAAACAACAACTGAAGGCGTTACCGAACCTGCTTCAGAGTTGATTTTTTTACCTGAATAAAATTTTTCTCCAGAATGTCTGCCTTTCGATTTATTTTTTTCAAATAATGAGCCTGTAAAAGAATAATTATCGGCAAAAATATCCCGAAAGGCAACATTTTTACAGCGATTTTACAGCAATATGGAGTATGTCGGTTGCATTTTTCAGTTGAATATTGTGCAAAATGCCGAAAGTTAAAAAAACAGGTCAAAAAGTATTGACATTTGAAGAGAAATGGTGTATTATAATTAAGTCGTCACGAGAGAGCAGTTAAAACGGAAATTGACCATCTCTTGGCGAATGAAATGTGGGAGCATAGCTCAGCTGGGAGAGCATCTGCCTTACAAGCAGAGGGTCATAGGTTCGAGCCCTATTGTTCCCACCATAATTGGCCCGATAGTTCAGTTGGTTAGAACGCCGCCCTGTCACGGCGGAGGTCGAGAGTTCGAGTCTCTTTCGGGTCGCCATTTTTTGTCTTTAGAAAGACGCTTCTGTAGCTCAGTCGGTAGAGCAGGGGACTGAAAATCCCCGTGTCGATGGTTCGATTCCGTCCGGAAGCACCATAAAGACAAATATGCACTTAGTTGGTGCAATAGTGCTGACATAGTGCTTATGCGGATTTAGCTCATCTGGTAGAGCGCCACCTTGCCAAGGTGGAGGTAGCG
>CAZUDC010000036.1:0-11640 GCA_964619105.1 uncultured Ruminococcus sp. | reverse complement strand
ATAATGCACTTCTTCACACCGTCAGCGGTATGTCCGAAATTGAGCTTGAAAAATTCAAATCGGATCTTTCCGATAAGCTTGCCGACAGCGAGATCTCCCTTGAAAGCTTTGAAAAGGGTGTTTCTAAAATTTCCGAAAGAGCTTCCGCTATCGAGGACGAAAAAATTGATTCCATTATCGGAGATATTAACAGCATCGACGTCGATAAGGCTGTTTATGCACTTGAAACCATCAGGAACAGCGAGTTTAACGAGGATAAAAAGAATGCACGCATTGAGCTTCTTGAAAACAAGCTTAAAGAGCTTCACATCGCTAAGCTTGATGAAATTACTGACGGGATCGACGAAATGTCTAAGGAACAGCTTCTCAAGGTCAAGTCCTCCGTTGAGGAATATAAGTGCGTGATCGAGCTTAAACCCGCTTATATTGTCAGAATCGACGGATGTATTTCCGCTCTTGCAGAAAAGGAGGTTACCGATATCATCGGTAACATAAGCGAGCTTAGCGTCAAGAAATCTCTTGATGTTATTGTTCGTCTCAGAACACTCTCACTTGATGAAGCTGTCAAGAATAAGTATCTCGACCTCATTGAGTCCCATATTATGGAGCTAAAAAATACAGAGCAGAGAGTTTACATTTCCTTCCTTAAGCAGAAAATCGATGAATTTAACGTATCTACTGCTAATTTCCTTGTTCCTACGGTTTCAAACCTTTTCTATCCAAAATATGATGAAGCCTGTAAGAACTATATTTCAGCCGGCAGATACGAGCTGCCAGTATTCCTGCATGATAATTCAGGAGATAACGGATTTGCTCTTACAACGGAATATTTCTATTTCATAAATAAGGGAGTTTTCAATCGTATAAGAATTGACGATATAGTATCATTCCAGGGAAAGAAATCCTTTGTCAATACTTCAATTGTTATCACCGAAAGAAACGGTCATACAAACGAAATAAACTGTGCTATCAATAAGAACACAATTGACGGCACTGCCAAGGCAATGACTGCTCTTGTAAACTATATTAGAGATCAGCGTTCCGCAGAGAAGATGAAAGAGCTTCTTGAAAATGCTGTTAAGGAGAGAACGCAGGAAATCACAGTTGCGGCAATTAACGCAGCTGCTGAAAAGACTGCCGAAGCTCCCAAGGCTGAGGAAGAAATCACGATTGACGTTGAAACTCTCGAAAAAGCCGAAAATACAGAGCCTGCTCGGACTGAAGCTGAAAACAAACCTGAGGATGCTGAAAGGACGGAGAATACTCCCGTTCCAGAAGAACCTAAGCCTCGTTTCTGCGACCAATGCGGAGCTAAAATTGCAAGCCCTAACGCAAAATTCTGTGCAGAATGCGGAAACAAATTATCATAATTCCATAAATACCAAAGCACCGAAGCGAATCATCGTTTCGGTGCTTATTTTTAAAGTATAAAGCAGATAAGTCCGCCACAACCCTCATTGATAATACGTTCAAGGGTTTCCTGCAGCTTTAAACGTGCGTCAACTGGCATTTTATAAAGCTTATTATGAAGTCCTTCGTTTACAAGCTCATGAAGTGACTTGCCAAATATATTTGAATTCCAGATTTTTACAGGATCATCGTTAAAATCATTCATAAGATACATTATAAGCTCCTCCGACTGCTTTTCAGAACCAACTATCGGATTCACCTCCGTCACAATATCCGCCTTCATCATATGGATCGACGGTGCGGAAGCTTTCAGACGGACGCCGTATTTTCCGCCCTGCTTAACGATCTCGGGTTCTTCAAGTGAAAGGTCGTTAATGTCGGGCATAACTATTCCATATCCTGTCGCTTCAACCTCATTTAGTGCGTTCTCCACCTTTTCAAATCGCTTTTTTATGGAAATAAGCTCCTTTATAAGCGGTATAAGGTCATTGTCGCTGTCAATTTCAAGTCCGGTCTGCTCGCCGAGTATCTTATAGAATAATCCACTGTTCAAACCGAGCTTTATTTCTGCACTCCCCTTGCCAAGATCTATTCCTGTAATTTCAGCATTACAAATATACTCGCCTTTTTTTATTTTTTCTGAAAAATCAGTTATATCACGGATATGCTTTATATTTTCAGCCGCAGAACGTATCGCTGAAACAATACTGCTTTTGAGCCAATGCTCCTTTTCTAGCGATGTTACCCACTTCGGGATTGATATATTTATCTCTTTTACAGGAAAAGCATATAATACCTGCCTTAAAATATCAGATATTCCCTGTTCGTCAAGCTCAAGACAATTTACGGGCAAAACAGGTGTTTTATACTTTTCTTGAAGCTCTCTTGAAAGTGCTTTTGACGCTTCACTTCCAGGCTCAAGACAATTAAGAATTACAACAAACGGCTTATTAATCGAATTAAGCTCATTTATAACGCGTTCCTCCGCATCACTGTATTCCTCACGGGGTATATCAGTTATACTTCCGTCAGTCGTAACAACAAGACCAATTGTTGAATGCTCCTTGATTACCTTCTGTGTTCCAAGCTCTGCCGCCATCGCAAAGGGGATCTCCTCATCAAACCATGGCGTCATAACCATTCTCGGGGCTTCATTTTCAATATAACCTATCGCCGCAGGAACTATATATCCCACACAATCTATCATTCGCACATTAAGACCTGCATTATCGGACAGCTTTATCTCAGCTGCCTCCTCAGGAATAAACTTCGGCTCTGTCGTCATAATGGTTTTTCCTGCGGCTGACTGCGGAAGCTCATCAATTGCACGTTCCTTGCGATATTCACTTGAAATATTCGGGATCACAAGCTTTTCCATAAACTTTTTTATAAAGGTAGATTTTCCTGTTCTGACAGGTCCTACCACACCTATATAGATATCACCGTCCGTTCGCTCCGCAATATCACTGTATATATCATTATTTACCATCTTTCTGCCCTCCTGTCATATCATTGGAATTATCAGCATCATATCACTACTGATGTTTTCATCATCAATATCATTTTCGTCAATGATCCGTTCAGCCGATGAATGAAACCGCTTAGCTATATCCCAGAGTCTTTCTCCGCTTTCACAGAAATAAAGCTTCATAGTGCAATCGCTGTCCTTTGCTACAGGCAAATTTTCATCTGCAAAAATGTCAACGAGCAATTCAGTGCATTTAAGACAGCATATATTTCCGCATAAGGCTATTTCTGTCTTTACTTCAATTTTTCCGTCTGCACCGATATTGTACGAACAGGACGCTGAAACGGCTTTCATATCAATATTCCATTCATCTGATACTTCTTCAAGCGGAATATTATATGTAAAACTATACTCCTTATCGCAAAACAATATTTCACTATCCAATGTGCTTGCTATAACAGTACAGCAAACAGTACCTGCCGCTTCGAGAGAGCTTTTATCATCAGATACTGTAAAGCTGTAATTCCTTATATCAGATATTGCACCGTATACTCTTTCGATCTCATTTTCTCCCATTTCAACCGAACATACGGAAAAAAAGCTGCTGCTTATCCATTGTGGCTTGCTGTCATAACAGATTTTTTCGCGCCGATCGGAGGTTTCATACTCTGTTGAAAACTCATCACACACCAGCTCTGCATTTCCCATTCGCACAGCCGTACATTTCAGCCTTACCGAAACGGAACAGTCGACTACCTTTGTATTGCCATCACCGTCTGAACGAGGAGTAATTTCAAAATTAACAACGTCAGCGTCAACATAACAATCAAATCGATCGTCAAGCCCCTCCATATCAACTATCTGAGAAAAAGGAAGGGTGAACGATAACGATTCAATTTTGCTCTCATCACAGGTGTAGAGCATATCAATACTGATCTCACCTTTTGTGACCGCTTTGTTGGCAATGATTCTTTTATCGGTAGAAGTAACTATCGCCTTGCTGTAAATAATATCATTTATCACAGGCTTTGAAATGCCAAGCTCAAAATCATCATTTACGGTAAACTGTTTTTCGGAATAAAGCCTGCCGACAGGATATTCCACAGCTTTTTTTTCAAGCTCTATCCCCATTCCGTATGCGTCACAGATAACCTCTGTTTTTGTTTCATCTGAAATACATATATCAACAGAAACTGCTCCTCGGATATCAAGTCTGCGTGAATTTACAGCACGGCAGTTGAGATAATCCAGATTGGGAATGAGCCTCACCATTGGAGAATTACATATTCTCCCAAGCTCAACGGTTTTTGTAAATATCATTTTCTGATCGACAACGTGAATCGAGGAGCTTTCATTATCTGAGTAGCTTATTTTAATGTATACGCAAAGCTCATATGTCAGCTTGCTACCCGATACATTATAGGATACTACATACGGAGCAGCAAAGTGCTTTAATAGCCTGAATATTTCAGGGTAGTAATCGGGAAGAACATAATCAAGCTCTATCGACTGTTCCTGCTTTGTTTTTAATATGACCTCGGAAGAACAAAGCTCCTCCCTGTTGATTTTCATTTCCATAGGTTTCCTCCTTGAAGTATGTCTTTTGGGCAGGCTTTTCACCTGACCACCTTTACATAATACTATGCCGATGAAACAGCTTGTATTCCTTATTAAATGAAATATGAACAGAATATAAAATTTTGAAAACCCCTTGCAATTTTTATGTGTATGTTGTACAATGTAATCAATTACATAAGAGGAGGATTTTGTCATGAAATTCGCAGATGGCTTTTGGCTTAATCAAAAAGGTTACGACGTAAATTATGCTTCACAGGCATATGAGATCAAAACAGGTAAAAACTTTATAAATGTCCTTGCAACTACCAATTATATCCAGAACAGAGGTATGACCCTCGGCGGTCCCGTGTTCGATATAACATACTCCTGCACACAGAAGGACGTTATCAAGGTTTCTATCAACCATTATATGGGTACTCTCGATAATCAGCCTAAATTCGAGCTTAACGAGGATCAGGGCTTCGCTCCTGAGATCATTGACGGCGATGATTATGTTGAGCTTGTTGCAGGAAACACTAAGGTCCATATTTCCAAATACAGCTGGAACGTTCAGTTCTATTATAAGGACAAAAAGCTTACAGGCGGCACATGGAGAGCTACTACTATTGTAAATGAAAGCCAGTTCAAGGTTTCAAGCAGACTTAACTCAACACAGGACGATACATTCTGGTCCTATCCCCGTGATACACGCAGTACATATCTCCGTGAGCAGCTCACTCTTTCCGTTGGCGAATGCATTTACGGCTTCGGCGAGAAATTTACGACCTTTGTAAAGAACGGTCAGAATGTTGAAACATGGAACGCTGACGGCGGTACTTGCTGCGATCAGTCCTATAAGTCCATTCCGTTCTATATCTCATCAAGAGGTTATGGAGTTTTCGTTAATTCCTCAGACAAGGTTTCATACGAGGTTGCTTCCGATACAGTTTCCAAGGTTTCCTTCACCGTTCCTGGTGAAAAGCTTGAATATTTTATGATAGGCGGCGAAAACCTTGGTGAGGTTCTTACCAACTATACAACACTTACAGGTAAGCCTGCACTTCCCCCTGCATATACCTTTGGTCTTTGGCTTACAACATCATTCACTACAAATTACGATGAAGAAACAGTTACTTCATTCATTGATGGTATGGCTGAAAGAGATATTCCGCTTCAGGTATTCCATTTTGACTGCTTCTGGATGAAGGAATTTGAGTGGTGTAACTTTGACTGGGATAAGCGTCAGTTCCCCGACCCTGCCGCAATGCTCAAGCGTCTTAAAGCAAAGGGTCTTGAAATATGCGTATGGATCAATCCTTACATCGCACAGCGTTCCGCACTGTTTGACGAGGGTAAGAAGAACGGCTATTTCATAAAAAATCCCGACGGAAGTGTTTTCCAATGCGATATGTGGCAGCCAGGTATGGCAATCGTTGACTTCACCAATCCAAAGGCTTGCGAATGGTATGCAGGAATGCTCAGAAAGCTCTGCGAAATGGGCGTTGACTGCTTCAAAACTGACTTCGGCGAGAGAATCCCCACCAATGTCACATATTATGACGGTTCAGATCCTATCGCTATGCACAACTATTATACTTACCTTTACAACAAAACCGTTTTCAATGTTCTTAAGGAATATTATGGTGAGAATAAGGCTTGCCTGTTTGCACGTTCTGCAACTGTTGGCGGTCAGAAGTTCCCTGTACACTGGGGCGGCGACTGCTCTGCCGAATATACATCTATGGCAGAAACACTTCGCGGAGGTCTTTCTCTCTGCTCGTCTGGATTCGGTTACTTCAGCCACGATATGAGCGGCTTTGAAGCAACTGCAACTCCTGATATTTACAAGAGATGGGCTGCATTTGGTTTATTCTCCACTCATTCAAGGCTTCACGGAAACTCCTCCTACAGAGTTCCATGGCTCTTTGATGAGGAATCCGTTGATGTTCTCCGCTTCTTTACAAAGCTTAAGGGTAAGATGATGCCGTATATCTGGGCACAGGCTAACAAAACCTCATCCACAGGCATTCCTATGATGAGAGCAATGGTTATCGATTACGCTGACGATCCTGCCTGCCTCTATCTTGACAGACAGTATATGTTCGGTGACAACGTTCTTGTTGCCCCCGTATTCAATGAGGAAGGCACAGCTGAATTTTACGTCCCTGAGGGCGTATGGACTGATATCATCAGCGGCAAAAAATACGAGGGTGGAAAGTATTACAACGAAAAATTTGATTACTTCTCTCTCCCCTGTCTTGCAAAGCCTAACAGCATAATCGCATATGGTGATTTTGATAAGAATTTTGAATATGATTACCTCAACAACGCCGAAATCGTTATTTATGAGCTTGAAAACGGCAAGTCCGCTTCCTGCACTATTTATGATACCGAGTCCAACACGGTACTTGAATTGACCGCTGTAAATAACAACGGTACAATTGATGTAACATTCACAAAGAATTCTGCTCCATTCAAGATCACTGTTTCAGGCGGCAAGACTGTTGAAGTTCCTGCAAATTCTGACGGAAAAATTTCACTCTGATAAAAACATGTCACGCAGTTCTATGAATTGCGTGATTTTTTGTCAAAAAGTATTGAATATAAGTTTTATTTGTGATAAAATATTAAGGATATGAAATGAAAGGATTGTTTACTATGGTAATTTCAAGGTTTACCAATCTCATTGATCTTAACGACCTCCCAGTTTCATGGTGGAACGATGTAGTTTCTCTCGGTGCAAAAATTGCCAAAAATCCGCAGAAATATGCCCATGAATGTGACGGAAAAATTATGGCAACACTTTTCTATGAGCCGTCTACAAGAACGCAGATGTCATTTCAGACTGCTATGCTCCGACTTGGCGGAACAATAATCGGCTTTGACAATCCTGCTACCTCCTCCGTTGCAAAGGGAGAAAATCTCAAAGACACAACCAAAATCGTTTCAGGATACGCTGATATAATGGTTATGCGTCACCCTCTTGAAGGCTCTGCCAAGGCCGCTGCACTTACAGCTGAATGCCCGATAATAAACGCAGGCGACGGCGGTCATCTTCACCCAACGCAAACTCTTACAGACCTGCTGACGCTTTATATCGAAAAGGGTACGCTTGAAAATCATACTATCGGATTCTGCGGCGACCTGAAAAACGGACGTACAGTTCATTCGCTTTGTAAGGCTATGTCCTGCTATAAGGGTAATAAATTCGTGTTTATTTCGACTCCCGAGCTGCGTTTGCCGTTTTACATAAAGGATATCCTAAAAGCTAATGGCTGTGAATTCTGCGAAGTCAACACGCTTGAAGAGGTTATCGGCAAGCTTGACATCCTTTATATGACAAGAATACAGCGCGAAAGATTTTCAAATCTTGAAGAATATGAAAGGCAGAAAAATGTATATTATCTTGACACGGAAAAGATGTCAAAGGCTAAAAATGAGCTTATTGTGCTTCACCCACTGCCGAGAGTTGACGAAATTGCAATCTCTGTTGACGATGATCCGAGAGCAATGTATTTCAAGCAGGCAAAATACGGAATGTATGTAAGAATGGCTCTGATTATGACGATTTTGAACAGTAAAAACAGTTCAGCGCTCATTAAGGGCGAGGAAAACCGCAATGTAAAATGCACAAATATAAATTGCATAACCAACCGTGAGTATTATATTCCCAGTTTTTTCCGTGGAAACGGCGATACTCTAGAATGTGAATACTGCGATGAACGTGTTTTGGTCGAACATTAAATATATGGGATATGTTGTTAAGGCATATCCCTTTTTTGTGCAAAGATAATAATAACATATTGTTTTCCTCTTGTAAAATTAACAAAAGAATAAAAATATGTTACAATTCAGATATATGCTTAACTTTTAAAAAAAAATGTGGTATAATTGATCATAAGAAGTAAATTTTGCCTGTTATAACTATGTTTTTCAGAAAGGAATTCCCAAATGCAGAATCAATATCCCGACGAAAATCAGGAAATAATCACGGAGCAGGAGAATGAAGCTCCCACGCATGCTGCTCCTAAAAAACGAAAAAAACGTTCAAGAAAAAAAGTACACCCTGTAAAAAAATTCTTCGCTATTGTCGGAACCACTATTCTCTCACTTTTTCTGATCGTTATTATTTCAGGATCAATAATTGCAGCAGCATTAACAGTTTATGTGCTTCAATTTGCGGATCAGGACGCTGTTGATATCTCACTTTCTGACCTAGATCTTGATTACACGACCTTTATCTACGGCTATGACGAAAACGACGCTCTTGTTGAGCTGAAAAGCATAAGCAGGAACGCTGACAGAATCCCTGTTACCATTGACCAGATCCCACAGCACGTTCAGGACGCTTTTGTCTACATCGAGGATGAACGTTTTTATGAGCATTACGGAGTTGACTGGAAGCGTACCTTCACGGCATTTGTTAACGAAATACTCCATATGTGGGGACGTCAGGGCGCTTCGACGATTACTCAGCAGCTTGTAAAAAACGTTACAGGTGACGCTGATATAAAATGGGACAGAAAGATCCGTGAGATATTTCGTGCAGCTACACTTGAAAAATACTGTCCTAAAACAGATATACTTGAAGCATATCTGAACTATATCGGCTTTGGCGGAAGCACCTCGGGCATTCAGGCGGCTTCACTCAAATATTTCGGCAAGGACGTTTCCGAGCTTACTATCGCCGAGGGAGCCTGCCTTGCGGGTATCCCAAAAAACCCCGAGGTAAATAATCCATTCGCCTTGACAAAAAATGCAGACGGTGAAACAATTTACGGCAAGGATCTCTGCCTTGAAAGACAGAAGCTTGTTCTTGCCGCAATGTATAAAAATGCTGTGATATCAAAAAAACAGTATGAAGAAGCGCTTAATGAAGAAATAGTTTTTCTCGATCAGAACGCAAAATATGAAAACGGAGAAAATACAGTTCAGAACTGGTTTGTTGATATGGTTATCCGTGATGTGATCCTCGATTTTGAAGAGCTTTACGGAATCGACTATAATGAAGCAAGCAACAAGCTCTATAACGGCGGTTATGAAATATACACGACTGTTGACATTGCAATGCAGGAGGAGCTTGAAGCCAAATTCCAGGATTACACTAATTTCTCGGAAAATGTTTTGCTTGATCCACCACAGGCGTCCTTCATTTGTATGGACTACCAGGGAAATATCAAAGCCGTTGTCGGTGGAATCGGTACAAAGGGACAGTCAATGATCAGAAACCGTGCGACAAGAGCAAAGCGTTCCCCCGGTTCCTGCATAAAGCCTATAACATCATACGGTTATGCGATCGAAAACGACCTTATAACATGGTCAACAGTTTTCACAAACAAGCCTGTTACAGAAATTATTGACGAAGAAACAGGTCAAAAAAGAACATGGCCTTATAACTACAACTCAAAGACCTATGACTATGGCGGCTATTTCACATTTCAAGCACTGCAGCGTTCTCTCAACACAATTCCTGCACAGCTTATCGAGATGGAAACTCCGCAGGCTGTATTTGATTTCCTGCAAAATAAATTTCATATTACAACATTGACGGCAAGCGACGCAGACCTTGCTCCTCTTTCTGTCGGTGCTTTAACGGACGGTATGACGCTCGAAGAGCTTGTTGCTGCTTATCAGGTATTCGGAAACGGCGGCAAGTATTACGAACCGACATCATACACGCAGGTTCTCGATTCAAACGGTAAGGTCGTTCTTCAGCATAAATATACTCCGATCCAAGCAATCAGCAAGGAAAGCGCTTACGTTATGAACAAGCTTTTGCAGACTGTTATTGAAGGTCCTAACGGTACAGGTAGAGCTGCCAAGCTTGCTAATACTCCGCTTGTCGGCAAAACAGGTACATCGCAGAACTGGAAGGATCTTTCCTTTGTCGGCTGTACTCCCGATTATGTAAGCGGTATCTGGTACGGTTACGATGACCCTAAGGAAATTCCAACAGGAACATACTACAGTTCCTCCATAGTATGGAAAAATGTTTTCGGAGATATTGCCGACGCAGGTCCAACCAAGGAATTTCCCGAATGCAGTGACGTTCAGGAGCTTTACTATTGTGCAAAAACAGGCAAGCTCGCAAGCGGAACCTGCCCGACATCAAGCGTTGGATACTATAAAAGCACCAATATTCCCGAGATGTGTTCGGGCAAGCACAAGGACGATGAGGACTCATCAAAAAATAAAAAGACAAATAATTAGGAATCCGCTGATTAAAATGAAGCTTTCGTTTTGTCGTTTAAAAAAATGTACATGATTACGTCTTTGAGTACATTTTGAAAAACAATAGAAATGTATTAATCAGCAGTTCCTTAAGAATAATGGCAGAAACTTCTCTGCCATTATTTTGTAGAAAGGAAAGCTTTTCAGATAATATGAACAATTTAAAAATAGTTTGTCCATGTCATTTTGGACTAGAAAGCGTACTTAAATTTGAGGCAAAAAAAATCGGAGCTGAAAATATCACTGTAAATGACGGACGCGTCAGCTTTACAGGTGATTTTTCAACTCTTGTAAAAGCAAATCTATGGTTATCAACAGCGGAAAGAGTTTTGATAGAGCTTGGCTCATTTCATGCGGTAAGCTTTGAGGAGCTGTTCCAAGGAGTTAAGGCACTCCCCTTTGAGGACTTTGTCGGAAAGGATGATCAGTTCCCCGTAAAGGGCTATTCCCTTGATTCCGCGCTTCACAGTGTTCCCGATTGCCAGTCAATAATAAAAAAGGCTATTGTTGAACGTCTTAAACAAAAATATAATATAAGTTGGTTTGAAGAAAGCGGAAATGTATATAAGATAAGATTTAGTCTGCACAAGGATATTGCCGCTATCTATCTTGACAGCACAGGTCAGGGACTTCATAAGCGCGGATACAGAGCAATTTCAAACAATGCTCCAATAAAGGAAACTCTTGCCGCAGGAATTATAGACCTTGCTCATGTTAAATCAGATTCTATTGTTTGCGATCCGTTCTGCGGAAGCGGAACATTATTGATCGAAGCCGCATATAAGGCACTGAACATCGCTCCGGGATTAAAAAGACGTTTTACATCGGAAAATTGGGGCATAATCGATCCGCAAATATGGTCGGACGAACGCGCAAACGCTTTAGCTTCAATAAAAAAGGATTCGGATTTTTTTGCATATGGATACGACATAGACCCCGAGGCTGTTGCTCTTACGCAGGAAAATTGCAGAAAA
>CAZUDC010000035.1:5903-12061 GCA_964619105.1 uncultured Ruminococcus sp. | reverse complement strand
CTGCGTAAAGAATCATACGTGTCACATCGTTTCCACCGACATAGACCGTAACTCCGCTATCAGCCATTGCCATTCTAATTACGTCAATTTCCGTTTCTTCTTCATCGGTCTTGCTGAATACTTTTATGGCATCTTTAATGCGTATGTCGTCAAAACTACCAGTAGTGCCAATTAAATTCAAACCAGAAATCGTCCCTGATGCCGTAATGTCTTGTGCGAATAAATCAGTAACGTTGATTTGTTTTGCTGATACAGTACCGGCATAAATCTTTCCTCCGTCAATATACAACTTATTGTTTGCATGACACCAATCTGCGATAACTTTATCTGTTTCGTCCTTGAATCTGGAGTTTACAGCCGGCGAAGTATAATTGGAAATAATATTCGCAGTATGATTTTTAATCAGTACCATCACACGATCCTCAGTGGATACATCTATTGTGCTCGTAACCGGCGTTAATAAGTCGGAACCATCGAATTTGACAAATATTTCACCATTCTCATTGACCTGCGCCGTACCATAAAGAAACGTATCAGGTTTATTATTCTCTGTATCTTTGGTAGTTTTTACAAATTCCTTAATCAAGTCCTGCGATAACCCCATTTCAATCACCCCACAATCGTTTTGTATACACCGCTGTTTCGGTCACAGTACATCCCGTTTTACATTCGATATTTTGACTTACAACTTTGGCTTTAACGTTCTTCAACCCAGCTCGTTTGTAATCTAATCGCACACAATCGCCCACTCTGACCGGACAATATCCATGTTTGTACGAGATACGATATTCTAAAGCTGATAGATTTCGTAATAGTAGTTCTGCGTATTCGTCAACTTGTCTTTGTGTCGCAGCGCCTATTAAATCGGGATCAGTAACTCGATGAACAATTCTTCGACCTCTGGCTACGGTTGATGTCGGACTATTTGGATCGTCATTGATTGCCGTGGCATAATAATAACCAGCACTATTTGAATAATATACTTCTACCACATTTGGAATGTCATATAAGTCTCTATTCATAGTGATACTTGGAAGCAAGATAGAGCTATTATCATCGTCATATGTCCAGACTGGTTGAAGTGACGCAATATCTGAGACGGGCGCAAATAACACTCTGCCGCGTTCATCTATGTCAAACTCATGCTTTGCATTAGCAATTAAATCACCTAAATATGAAAGCCACGTATCGCTAACATCGCTTACGAAATCAGCATATAGTTTGTCGTTAGACATACCAAAAACAACCGGTGCTCTGACGTTTTCTCTAACTAATTTGCCACCCATTTCCATAATATTTGCATCTTTCATGACAGAGTATCCAATCGGTGGATTTTTTTCGTTCAACTCGATTAATGACGTGTATCCATCATATGAAAAACTATGAACCTTTCCATTAAAATTGTCGGACGGTGTTTGAATAAGATTTGTTGAGAGTGGTATTTTTTCTGTGACACCATTTTGACTTGCGATAAGATATGTTCGAATATAACATTCGTCTATCTCTTCTGTGGCATTAAATGAAGCGGAACCACGTGTGTCTTTTTCTGAATCACGCTCAATTGAAGATGAAGTAATTGATTTTATCTCGCGTTTATCTTTCCATGTATTAACATCCACCTCATAATACGCATAAGTTTGCCGCATGGATTTTTTCCAATCAATCATTTATACGCCACCTTCCACTCTTGTAATATCCAATGTTACTGGAATGGTTAATTCACAATGCTTTTTGCTAAACGATACTTCCACATTTGCCCAATATCCCGTACCAGACGGCTCTCTCACATAGACGTCATCCATCCAGTTCATCAAACGACGTAATGCATATAATGTTTCTTCGTCGGTAACCGGAACCTCGACGTTCCATGTAGCAGTGTACCCAAGTTGAGTACCATAGTAACCGACTGGATGGTTTCTACCGATATATTCAACAAGAGCGATGTCTCGATTTCCTTTTTCCTGGATATCGATGTTGTATGGTAGACGTAATAACGAGCCTGTCCACGGCTGTTCGTCGGTTTCTTCGATTTCGTCGAACAACGTCCATGTTTCGTCCCACTGAATAATGATAGCATCACCCTCCACAGGTACGCCTGGAGGGTCGTAATAACCTACAGAACCAGTGATTTTAGAGATAGCTACAATTCGATACCGAGCGTAGTTCAAAGAAGGATGCGGATCTGTAATATAAACCGAATTGTTCTCCAAACCAGATGCCAATTCTGTCAACCGTCCGTCAAAATCACGTCTGTATACAGACAAGATAACATCTTCCACGTATGTACCATCATCGTACACACAATATGGCTTGATGTATGCAGAATATGAATCCATGTCAATTCCGATTTCTGCGTCCGGTTCAAATTCATCATCACTCCAACCGACGTTAAAATCTTTTACTGCTCTCGCGCTTAATCCTGAATCCATAGTAATAACGCATTCCAACGTATAAGAGACGTTATTGACCAATGTAATATCGCCGGGATTTAATACGAATTCGAACGAATTTTCAAGAACAAGATCGTCTTCCAGCACAATCTCAAATGTACCTTCTCCCGAATCAATATATTTCGAATATATTGTCTCATTCTTCGCGATTGTTGTTTCCTCGCCCGTGTGATCAATCGTTTCATACGGTTCGTTTGCGATTACTGATATCATACAACTTATGATTTTTTGTGGGTATGGCTCTCCATGCCCAAAGATTTTAAGCGGAAACGAAGAAACCATCGTGTCGATTTGATTACCGCTACCATCAATAAATGATATAGACAACGTTGGTTGAGCATTAACATCGATTCGTCGCTGGATTGACCACTCGGAATATTTTTCCAAAATCCCTTTTGTTCGCACTCGCCATAACACTTCAGTGCCCTCTTTATAATCGTCTGTGCTCAATAAATATACACTGGTCTTATCTTTTTCTTCATCGTCCGTGCTATTTTGAATCGTTAACACTTTTGACTTTCCATCGATTGTTAATTCTAGCTCTGCTACAGTTTGACTTGAATTGTCTTCCGAATTATGAACCCAATATAATGAAACACTCTCTCCAACCATCGCAGTGGTTGTTGATGACCATGTCGTTGGTGCTGATGGCGCTTTTCCAATAACAATACTTACCGGTTCGCACCACCCAGATTCACCAACACTATTAACTGCCTGGATGCGAATAAACCACGTTTTTCCTGTCTCCAAACCAGTTATCTCACAATGATTTGTTTTTACAGATAAGGATTGGGTTTGATTAGAACTATCGAACCAATCCCGATCACTCGTGTATTCGACATTGTAAGAATTTGCATTTCCAACGGCGTCCCATTCGAGTCGTATGGACGTTTCGGATAACGCCTTACATTCTGTGATTTTAGAAACAGCATTCGGTATCGTTTCAACTCCATCTGAATACTCAGACCAAGCGCTATAACGATTTCCTTGTTTTCCTCTGCATCGTACTTTATAAGTATTACCAGCGGCTACATTACATGAAAATTCAGCATGATTTGTGACTTTCTTTGCCACTCCGCTGGTAAATTTTGTAGAGTCATTTTTTACAACATAAAACTCTATACTGTCATTCGTATCGTTATAATCATTCACTTTTGCTGTTAGTTTATAGTTATCAATGCTCACAGTTGGAACAGAGGGTGTCACGGGAGGATTTTTTGAAAAATCATAAAATACACTGCTCGACCATTCTGCTGTCCAATAGGCGACATTTTTCTTTTTCACCTTATGAGTCGTGGCAACTGGCAATACAGTAAATCGAACTTTTATAGCGTTCTCAGGTGCATTGTACGTGGACTGTAATGTTTTGATTGTCGATTCGTTCCCGACAAACCAAACACCATTACCCGTATCGTAATACCATTTTACGTTATATTCTTTCGTATGACTTTGCGTCCACGTCCATGTCGCGTATACCGTACGAGTAGTGTTATTTTGTAAATTAATTTTTACGTTTGTCGCTTGTTTTTTTGTGGTTTTCTTTTTCGCCGTTTTTACCCCCTCCTTTCCATTCGTGCTGCCTTGATAAGCGATTTTACAGCGTTCGAAACGTTGCTTCCATCGTCATATGTGATACCGTTGATAACATAGGAATCACCAGTACGGTTACCCAATGTTTTTTGCAATTTCCCAATAGCTGATACAACATCATCGTTGTTGGTTCCATTTTGACGATTATGCATCATCGCTGAGATTGCGCTTAGATTTCCAGTTACACCAATACTTCTTCCAAGACCGATGATACCACCAATTTTTCCAGCTTCTGATTCGATGCTACTCAAATCCAACACTGGACGAATCGTTGGATTGACATTTACTCCGTTCGATATAGAATCGGTCATTTTTGCTATCGCCGCGTTCAATCCGTCTTTGGCCGATTCTGCGACACCACTACCAGCGATACGAGACATAACTTTATAGTTTGATAGTCCGTTTACAAATCCTAAACCGGCGAAATCGCCAATTGAATAAAAGACTTTAGACGGTGAATGTTCATCCAAAGTCTTTTTAGCGGCGTTCGTTGCGGCTGAAGCCATTTCGGCTGCTGCGTTTGCCGCGGTTTGAATTCGACTTCTGATTCCGGCAGAGAACCCCAAAACGAGATATGCTCCGGCATTATAAAAATTATCATGACGGCTCGAAATCTTTCCAGCACTTGCGTTAGCAATATTATTTGCCGCATCGACTGAGGTTTTTGCATTATTTTTCATTCCTGACGCAAGCGATGAAATCAAAGATTTACCGGCTGATAGAAAAACAGGTTTGTTCTTTGCAACGGTACCGCTTACAGAGCTAACTATACCTGACATCGCAGATGACACTGTACTCATCCCAGAAGCCATACCGGAAGCAATGCCGTTTGTTAAATCTTTACCGGCATTTGTAGCGTTTCCAGCCCCACTGCTGACTGCATTTTGAAATTTCTCAACAACATTCGAACCAAGATTTGAGAAAGCGTCTGTTGACACATTAATTTCGCCAATCGATGCCGCAAAATCGTTTAATTGAGTGCTAATCGACTCGAAATCAACAGCTGAAAGCTTGGTTGCAACATCGCCGATAGACTCAATGCTTATACAGACGTTTGCTATGTTATCTGACGATATATTATTCCACGCGTCAACACTATCTGCTAATTCGGACAGTGTTGTTGGCAAAAGGGTGGAAATACGTACGTCGTTCCATAATTTAGCCTTATCGGCAAAATCGCCAAGTGGAACAATGACGTTTTCGATGTTACCAGTTTCTATATAATTCCATGCTCCAATACCTACTGATAATTCATTCATGGTATTGCCCAAATTTTCAGGAACTGTTACACCCGTCCATTTAATGATTGAATCAGCTAAATCACCTAATGGCGTAGCCAGATTACTAATTGCTTCTGCACCCCAACCACTAAAATTAAATGCCTTTATACCTGGAGCCAACGTTCCTAACTGATCACCAAGTCCCGCTGGTACCGTCACGCCAACCCATTTAATGATCGAATCGGCCAATGCGCCCAATGGGGTAGCCATTTCTCCAATAGCGTCTGCACCCCAACCAGCAAAATTAAATGCCTTTATACCTGGAGCCAACGTTCCTAACTGATCGCCAAGTCCTTCTGGTACCGTCACGCCAGTCCATTTTGTAACAGAACTCACCAAATCACCAAGTGGTGTTACTAACTTACCAATAGCGTCTGCACCCCAACCAGCAAAATTAAATGCCTTTATACCTGTCGCCAACGTTCCTAACTGATCGCCAAGTCCTTCTGGTACCGTCACGCCTGTCCACCGTTTTACAGAATCTGCTAGATCGCCAAGTGGTTTCGCCATTACTGAGATTGAACCCGCTCCCAATCCCGAAAACGTGTTAAGGACGCCGCCCAACGCAGTTTCCCCTAAAGCGCCGCCCATTGCTTTCAGTCCGTTTTTTATTTCGTCCCACGACATCGACCCGAATTTTTGTAGCGCATCAGCAAGATCTCCTAGTCCCATCATAGTTGTATAAAGTGCACCGCTTCCAAAAACCGCAAGCGGGCCTGAAAAATCACTAACAGCAATTATTGCAGCCGACAGCTCGGTTAAAGCGCCACCCATAGCGGCTAACCCTCGTCCTATTTCTGACCAGGACATTGAACCTAACTTTTTCAAAGCTGATGCA
>CAZUDC010000035.1:0-5803 GCA_964619105.1 uncultured Ruminococcus sp. | reverse complement strand
CCTCGTCCTATTTCTGACCAGGACATTGAACCTAACTTTTTCAAAGCTGATGCAAGATCTCCTAGTCCCATCATGGTCATATAGAGTGCACCGCTTCCAAAAATCGCAAGTGGGCCTGAAAAATAACTAACAGCAATTATTGCGGCCGACAGCTCGGTTAAAGCGCCACCCATTGCCACTAGCCCTCGTCCTATTTCTGACCAGGACATTGAACCTAACTTTTTCAAAGCTGATGCAATTTTATTCAAACCAAAAGTAATGACTAATAATGCTACACAGCTTACTAACTGATCCTCGATATTTAACTTGTCTAAGACGGCAAGGACTATTATCATTTCGGCTAATACTCCGCCGATGCCAGCAAGTCCGACCCCAACTGCGCTTAAATCCATTTTACCAATTTTCGAAAGAGCTTTGGCAATTCTGGTAAGCGAAAATATCATTAAAGCGATACCAACACTTGTTTTTAAACCTTTCCCCGCAACCTTATCCATTTTAGAATAAAATGCTGAAATTTCAAGCAATACGATACCAAGTCCTGCTATTCCGGTGAGAAATTGAATGGGATTAAGTGTTCCGATATCGTTAAGCATTTTGATTAATTTTTTTAATGACATCACCATCACTAGCAAGCCAATGCCCATTTTCAAAGGACTTGCACCGTCTGTTATCTTCAAAAATACGCCTAATTCCGTAAGCATCAATCCGATTGCAATTAATGATTCCCCTATTTGATCAGGCTGTAAAGACGCTATCTGTTTCATCGCTACGGCTAGTATTGCTATTGCCGCTGCAATGCCAACAAGTGATGCAACCTTTATACTTTTTGTAAAAGCCGATAAGGATTTTTTCATTCCATCCAAAACGTCCGTGATACCTTCTCGAATATCTTGATTTTTGTTTCCCGAGAAAAAATCACGAATCGATTTAAAAACGGATATTACTTTTTTGACAATTGCTAAGGCGCCAACTATCGCCAACCCTGAAAACACCTTATTGTCAGATAATTTTTCACCAACTAATGCGAAGAGATTCTTTACATTTTCCCAAATAGTAGAAGCCGAATCACAGATCTTGTTTTTTACACTTATAAACGTTTCCCCTAGCAACGCCATTTTTTCTTTCAATTTATCAACTGCCGATAAAGCAGAACTTTTTACAGTCGATGCAAAGGTCGCGATTGCGCCACCGAGCGACTCCATCTTTTCTGGAATGGACGTAGCGACAGTCTCTATTTCTTTGATTTTCTGAGAAACCTTATCTAGTAGAATAGAAAAATCAATTTTTCCATCGGATGTATTTTTTAATGACGAATAAAACTCACCGATGGATGCCCTAACATTCGATAGCCTCCCAAAGAGTTCTGAACCTGTAAAACTACCAATTTGTTCTTTTATAACCGAACACATTTTTTTTACTTGTTCACCAATCGGGCCTAATTTTTCAAATATTTTGGAAACTTCATCACTTTCAGCTATATTCTTTACTATTTCTAAAAACGCATGTATACCATCCTTAGCAAATGATACAACGTCGTTAAAACTAACTGTTTTGCCCAATACGGAATCTATAACGCTGCCAACATCTCTGAAAGCAGCAAATATTCCATCTGACAATGTGGAAAAGAAACTATTTACTCCGAAACTATCATTCAACGATGTGAAAAAATCGCCAATAGACGCAGTAACATTCAGTAATGCGTTTGCAATGCCATTTAGACCTCCGGAACCTATGAATTTACCTATCGGCGATACAATCGCACTTAGCCCTTTCTTAAATAAATCCACTGCTGAAAAGACTCCTTTGAATGTACGTCTAATCTTATCGGCTGTCTCGTCACTAACTTTTAAATTCTTCGTAAAAGTATGAATTTTATCAATCGCTCCCGATAATTGCTCGGATGTGGTTGGTGGGAATACATCTGTAAGCGCATTCTTAATTGGACTCACCACACCGTTTAATGCACTAAAAACGTTTTTAAATGATTCAATGATTTTTTCTCTACCACCCAGCTCCACTACCTTGTCAGTCAATGAAAAAACGTTATCTTCGAGTTTTGCTGTGCTACTGGTAGCTTCTTGTAATGCTTTAAGTGTTGTATCGTCAACAATACCTGTGATTTCAAAGCCTTTCATTTCTTGGAATGATTTAATTGCGGACTCCGTAGCAGAGCCTAAGATACCATCAATACCGCTGTCACCGATATTGAAATCGAGACTTTTCAAAGCTTCCTGAATTTTCTTTACGTTTTCTCCGGAACTACCCACCTCTAGCTTTTCATCAATAGAAGTCAAATCGACAACTTGGTTGTTCAGTTTATTAAGAGCTTCTTTTAAAATATCAGCGGAAATAGCGCCACTTTTACAAGCTTTTTCAATGGAGCCATACTGTTCAATTATCTTATTCGAATTTCGACCACGAGAAAATAACACCTCTTTTACTTTCGTTTCGAAATCCGTCGTTTCAACGCCAGCTTCATTTATTGCTTTTGTTAATTTTCCCCAATTACTCAGTAAAGCCCCCTCGAGTAAATTATTTCGTCTGTCAGAAGACGCGTTAATAAACTCGCTAACTACATCTGAAATTCCAGTTAGCAGTTCTTGGGCTTCGTTGAAATCACCAATTATTAATTGCCAACTTTTAGTCCATCCAGATTGAGCTGCTTCTTGTAATGTGTCCCATAACTGGGTGAAGGTCTTCACTTTCGTTGCTGCGTCATTTGCAGTTTGACCCATTTTGATTATCGACGCTATCTGTTCATTGGTGTAGCCCATTTGAGCCAACTGGGATTCAGATAAATCACCAGTAAACTTGGAAAGTGTTTCCGTAAGAATTTTAGAAGTAAGCCAACCTTTACTAAGTGTTTCGCGGAAACTTCCTTCCTCTTTTATCATGTCATCAATCGCAATATTATGCACTCTAGCGGTTTCTTTCAGAGCATCCTGAAATACCTGACCGCCCATACCAGCATTTACAACCGAGTTCCAATCCATAAGTTTCACTGTACCAGCAGCTAATGCTTGTGATAGTTGATACATAGCAGTGCTAGCCTGCTGAGATGTCGAACCAGATACTGCGGCAAGATTTGCAATACCCTTGATTGCTGCGACGGATGTGTCCAAATCAACGCCAGCCGCCGTGAAAGTACCAATGTTACGAGTCATTTGTGTAAAATTATAAATAGTCATATCGGCATAGCGATTCAGTTCGTCCAGCGCTGAGTTAACATCATTTAACGTACTTCCTTTGCTTTCTGTATTCGCAAGGATGGTCTGTATCGCATTAATTTGGGTTTCATATTCTTGAAATCCTGTTTTTATAGGATCAATGGCTAACGCCGATATAATACGCTTTCCGGCATTAACCGCCGAATTTGTGATATTAGAAAGAACGGTACCCGCAACCACATCAAACACTGAAAATTTTGCTTGTACAGTACCGATTGCGTCGCCAATGCTAGAAAGATTTACTTTTTTTGCAGCCGTACTGACATTTTCAAGACCTTTCGTGGCTCCATCAAACTTCAAACTTTGTTTCAATTTTTGTAAAGTCGTCATGCTTGTTTTAACGTTGCTTTCAAACTCCTTATTGTCAAACCGCATCTCAACAACACGTTCATCAACAACTTTGCTCATATCCTGGTTACCTCCTTCCACACCTCTTTTGCCATTTCATCGAAAAGAGGCTGAATAACAGGATTGATATAATCTCGCCCCTGCACCCAACCTCCGGTTCCGGTACCATGTCCGTATTGCAATATAAGTGCGATAGGAACACCGTTATTTATATTTGAATTGTAAAATTGTATAGCTGCCGAATCACCAGAGTGTTTTATCTCGTAATACCAAGACGCGGCAGTCGTACCCGAATCGATAGGTGTGGCGGACGAAAGGGCTTCGACGCCTTTCTTGCCATACTTATCAAGTATTCCGAGTTTAGCTACATTTCTAAGCTTTTCGAAATATTTCATGGCGTTTGAAAAGTCGCCCTTTTGTCTTAATGAAATCATGTTTGCCTCTTTTTATTTTAGGATTGCTTGAAACCCGGCGGCTTTAACTTTTCTAATTAATTCTTCGGCATTTTCTTTATTTGAAAATACACCCAACTGTACTTTCCATACCCCATCAACTTTCTTTACGATGGAATCGATTTTTGCTTTCTTTAATTTTCTAAAAAGTTTTTCAGCATTGGATTTCATTTTGAATGTCCCAGCCTGTACGGCGTATTGTTTTACCTCATACACCACTTTTCCGTTTTCATCATAGACTTTGTACTGTGGGTTTTTGTCTACTTTTTGTTTTGCTAAATCCAGGTTGAGATATGCTCCAATTTGTCCATCCATTGAGTCGCCCCAACACAAACGTACCCGATACCATTTATCATTAGAAGCTAATACTGTCACATCATCATATTGAGTTAGATTCCAGCGTTCTACAAGATTAACAAGCTTGTCTACATATTTCGTATCAGTTGCGTACCCACCATCTTTGACTATTTGAATAGCGGTCTTGTAATCTCGTTCTCCGATTAATCCCGGATATCGTTTATTTCTTCCGTTCATGGCATTCGAGAAATATGCTGCACGATCTGCGATCGAATCTTCGCATTTTGAATATTTACGGAAATCGGCTGTTATATAATATTCTCTCCCGGTTTCATCCTGTTCGGATGTCTTCTTTGTATACACACTATTTCCATCCCAAGACGATCCCGACCAAGTGTTACCAGAAAGATTCGCTTTCATACCATGCAAATTGTTCGCATGTAGTGCTAAATCAGTGCTGCCATATCCCGATTCCAAACAGAATTGAGCGATGCCAACCGATGCTAACATTCCTGTTTTTGCCATGGATGCCTGATACAAAGGTGCGATTTTTTTTATTCTTTCTGCTTCCGTCAATCCCTGCAATGATGAAGCCTGAAAACCACCGACATCCATCGTTGAACTTGAGACTTTCTTTCTAAATTCGTTCCAAGTCCAGCTAGTTTTGTATTTATTATTATGCACGTATGGTGCCGGACAAGTCTTGTTCACGATATCGAAATGTCGCAACACGTTCTCGATTGGAATGTTAAGCTCTTTCATAAGCTTTCTAACAAGCCATACTGTAGCTTCTTGTGTTTCTTTCGTAAAATACCAGGTCTTATCCTCTGCGTCATTTACATTACCGTCGCATTTACAGCACATTTCGATGCTAATGGTATTACTATTCCGAGCAATCGGATGTTTCTGTGTGTAATACCCAGCAGTTCCAACTGCCCACACAATAGCGTCATGACCACATCTCTGATAAATCGTGCCATCCCAATAAACATAGTAATGCGCCCCACAACCATCGGGATTAATATCGTGATTCTGTCCCACCACACCTAAATAATGAATCGCTATGTATTGCTTCGCATTGCCAAACATCGGAACCCTTGCTGAACTAATAGCATTAATCACTTTATATGACATCTATATCATCCTCTCGTATTCCATTTTTTCTTTCGAGCTTCATTTTCCGCTCTTCTACGAGCAATCAATTCGCTACGACTTGTCTTCTTTTTAGGTTTGTTTTCTTCTTCGCATACTCGTATTAACGTAATTAAACGATTTAAGTGCCACTTTTCGTATTTAGATGGAATGTGAAGAGTGACCATCCAATAATATATTTTTTCACTAGTTATGATTTCAGAATTTCCTTTCTTATTCTCATAATCGTCTCTAAACCATGTAGCAGTCATCGTATCCTCTATATAGTTGTAAATCTGACTAATCTGCTCAGTGCTTAATCTATTATATACAGAGGGATCAACGTTC
>CAZUDC010000034.1:0-12933 GCA_964619105.1 uncultured Ruminococcus sp. | reverse complement strand
CAATTAATAGTTAATAATGCAGAGAACAGGTTCTCCGTCCCGCAAAAAAATACAGTTAATAGTTTACAATTTACAGTGCATAATACTAAACACCAATAAAATACAGGAAAAAATCTGCACCGAAATCCAATATAAGCCTGTTTTCAACAGCTACGGGATTGTCGGTTGGATTTTTCCAAATTTTAAATGGTGTTTAGTATAACTATTAACTGTTGACTATTTTTTATGGAATTAATCCTCTAATGTCTTTTGAAGATTATCAATAATTTTTGCCATTTTTTCATTTCGCCTGTTTTCATCTTTTTCTACTGCAACTTCTTTAAGAGCGTCAATAACGAAACGGATAAAGGCTTTAAACTGGCTGTCAGTCTGACCCATACTTTTCACCACCTTGTAATAATTTCCTGTAATTGTATTATATCACAGTATTATTTTTTAGTCAAGGAGTAAATTTTTATTGCAAACCATAAAAATTATTGTAGGGGCGGGGTTGCCCCGCCCGTGGGTCCTCAAAAAAATTCTCCGTACCACGGGAACAATAAATTATCAGTTTTCTGTAAGAATAGCGTCAATTGCCTTGTCGGTGCTCCAGAAGAATTTGTCACTGCCGACATCGGCTGTAAGGCCGCATCTGTCGATCATTTCCATAACAGGCGGCTGAATTGCGGTGAAAAATACCATAACGTCCTTGTGCGAAAGCTCCGATACAAGCTCCTGCAAAGCCTGAACTCCGCTTGCGTCCGCAAAGGGTACGCCTCTCATCGAGAGAATGATTATCTCCCTGTCGGAAACATCGGAGAGCTTTTCCTCAAGTATATTCGCCGTTCCGAAATAGAGCGGGCCTGTCATATAGACAACGGCTGTTTTCTTGTCCTTGAGATGCTCAGGGTGGCTCGGAAGTCTGTTCGGATCGATACCGGAAACGCTTATCTGCATATCCGATACCTTAAGCACAAACATAACTACAGAGAAAAGTATGCCGATAAGAATTGCAATTGTAAGGTCGAAAACAACGGTTGCCACCATTGTAAGCAGGAACTGTGCGATCTGTGTTTTGATTTTTCGGTCAAAAATGCCCTTGACGACCTTCCAGTCGTTCATTCTCCATGCCGTCACCATAAGCACTCCTGCAAGAGCCGCAAGAGGTATCCTTGAAATAACAGGCGCAAGGAAAAACATAGCCGCAAGAAGCACTATTGAATGGAAAACGCTTGTAAGACGTGTTTTCCCGCCCGATTTGATAGCAACGGCGGTTCTGGCAATAGCCGCAGTCGCAGGAACGCCGCCAAAGAACGGGATTATCATATTGCCTATGCCCTGTGCGATAAGCTCCTGATTGGCGTCAAGCTTTTCATTCTTCATTCTTCCTGCCGAAGCTCCGCAGAGGAGGCTCTCTATAAGTCCGAGTGCGGCAATTGATATAGCGGGAACGATGAGCGATTCAGCCTGACGGAGAGTAACAGCGGTGACGTCAAGCCTGTCGGGCAGGAAAATGCTTTTCGGTATCCCGCCGACCTGTGTAACATCAAAATCAAAGATAAATTCAGCGATAGTTGCAAGAATTATAGCCGCAAGAGAGCCAGGGAAATATTGATTTATCTTCTTGGGATAAGCTGCCATAAAAACAACTACCGCAAGACCGATAAGAAAGGTTGTAGGGCTGAAATGCTGTTCAGTCGTAAAGTAGCTGACAACTTTCGAGATAGTCGAATCACCCGAGCAGGTAAGACCTGTAAAATTGTTGATCTGACCGAATGCAATGATTATCGCAATGCCCGAGGTGAAGCCTGTGATAACGGGCAGAGGTATGTAGGAAACGATCTTGCCAAGCTTTAAAAAGCCGCATATGAGCAGTATCACACCCGACATAAGGCTTGCCACAAAAACTCCCTGCAAGCCGTATTTTGCAACGAGAGAAAGAAGAACAGCCGTCATTGCTCCCGTAGGGCCGCTTATCTGATACGAGCCGCCCGAAAGAAAGCCGATGACGATACCTGCGATGATAGCCGTAACAAGTCCTGCTGCTGCCGTTGCACCCGAGGAAACACCGAATGCAAGAGCCAGCGGAAGAGCGACCGCCGCAACGGTAACGCCTGCAAGAGCGTCCTTAGCCAAAGCTCCTGCATTATAGCCCTTGAACTCGGATTTGAGCCTTGAGCCGTATTTTTTCAGAATATTCAAGTAAAAACCCCCATTTTTTTTTGATCACCCAAATTTAATTGTACTCCCATTTTCGAAAAAACACAAGTAGAATTGTTTTGACATTTATCGCTATAAATTGTGCAAATGTTACATTTGATGAAATATTTACGGATAACCCGCCGGACGCTTTTAGCTTATAGTAAACACCATTTAAAATTTGAAAAAAATCAGGCTGGCAATCTTGGATATATTGGATTTCGATGCAGAATTTTTCCTGTATTTTATTGGCGTCTGGTATTATTTATAGAATTTTGGCAAAAATGTGGTATATTCAATAAGGGGCTTGCCCCGTCATTTAACGAAGCAAATGTTCAATGAGAGCCTGAACTCCCACTGAACAGTAAATGGAATCCGCCGCCGAATTGAATGAAGTTCAATTTAAGGACAGGTGAACAGCTTGCCTAAGTTATATAATGAATGATGAGAAAAATTAAAATGATCGGAGAAAATAATGGAAAACAAAGAAAAATTCAAGCCGTATGTTCCTGCCGATAAAATAACTCCCGAAATAACCGTTACATCGGTGATAATGGGTGTTATCCTTGCGGTAGTTTTCGGTGCGGCGAACGCTTACCTCGGCTTAAGAGTCGGTATGACCGTATCAGCGTCGATCCCTGCGGCTGTTATCGCTATGGGAGTTATCAGAGTTGTGATGAAGAAAAGCTCTATCCTCGAAAGCAACATCGCCCAGACTATCGGCTCGGCAGGTGAATCCCTTGCCGCAGGTGCGATATTCACTATTCCTGCGCTTTTCCTCTGGGCAAAGGACGGCGTTATGGAAAAGCCGGGCATTGTTGAAATAACGCTTATCGCTGTTATCGGCGGTCTGCTTGGCGTATTTTTTATGGTTCCTCTGCGCAGCGCTCTTATCGTCAAGGAGCATAACACTCTCCCCTACCCCGAGGGCACAGCCTGTGCGGAGGTTCTTCTCGCAGGTGAGGAGGGCGGCTCGAACGCTTCAACCGTTTTCGCAGGTATGGGCATTGCGGCTGTATTCAAATTCATCATTGACGGACTTAAAGCCGTTCCCGGCGAGGTTTCTCTCCGCTTCAAGGGCTATAACGGTGAAATCGGCACTCAAATATACCCTGCTGTAATGAGCGTTGGCTATATCTGCGGTCCAGGAATTTCATCATATATGTTTGCAGGCGGTGTATTGAGCTGGATGGCACTTATTCCGCTTATAGTACTTTTCGGTTCTGAAATCATCCTCTATCCAAGCGTCGATCAGACTATCGGTCAGATCCTCGCTGAAAGCGGTGCAAGCGGCGTCTGGAGCTTATATATACGCTATATCGGTGCAGGCGCTTTGGCGGCAGGCGGTATTATCAGCCTTATCAAGTCGCTTCCGCTCATTGCCTCGACATTCAAGGGTGCGTTAAAGGGTCTGAAGGGCAGCGCGTCTGCCGATAGTTCAAGAACAGGACGTGACATTGATATCAAGGCCGTTCTCGGTGCGATAGCTGTTCTCACACTTCTTGTATGGCTCGTACCTGCTATCCCCGTTTCACTTCCGGGAGCAGTTATAATTGTCGTATTCGGATTCTTCTTCGCAACGGTTTCATCAAGAATGGTCGGACTTGTCGGAAGCAGCAATAACCCTGTTTCGGGTATGGCGATAGCAACGCTTCTTATCTCAACACTTATCCTTAAGCTTACAGGCTCGCAGGGTGCGGCAGGAATGAGCGCTGCAATCGCTGTCGGCTCTGTCATCTGTATAGTTGCCGCAATTTCAGGCGATACCTCGCAGGATCTTAAAACAGGCTATATCCTCGGTTCAACACCGAAAAAACAGCAGATAGGCGAAATAATCGGCGTATGTGCGTCAGCGCTTGCAATCGGCGGTACTCTCTATCTCCTCGATACAGCGTGGGGCTTCGGCTCGGAGGAGCTTGCCGCACCGCAGGCAACACTTATGAAAATGATCGTTGAGGGCGTTATGAGTGCAAAGTTGCCATGGAACCTCGTGCTTATCGGTGCATTTATCGCAGTGGCGGTTGAAATAATCGGAATACCTGTGCTTCCGTTCGCGATCGGTATCTACCTCCCTGTTCAGCTTAACGCCTGCATTATGATAGGCGGTATCGTAAGAGGAATTTTTGATAAGCTGAAGCTTGGCGGCGATGAAAGCAAGAAAAAGAACGTTATCAATGACGGCATACTTTTCTGCTCGGGAATGATCGCAGGTGAAGGACTTGTCGGAATATTGCTTGCACTGCTTGCAGTATTCGGCATTGATAAATACGTTGATATTTCGGGCGTTCTCGGACTTCCCGAGGGTGTTTCAAGCATCGGAAGCCTTGTAGTGTTCGCACTTGCAGTTCTCTCGCTCCTTAAATTCTCCATATGGAAAAAGGATAAAAGGAAGGCTGAGTAAATGAAAAAGAAGGCTGAAAATTACCTTGAAAAGGTACCGGAAAAAAATGAAAATATAAAATGGGAGACTGATGAAAACGGTATCGCTACGCTTTTCATCGAAAATAAGGGCATTTTTGACAGAATACTCCAGAAAATCGCAAAAAAGCCAAGGATCTCGCAGGTTCATCTTGACGAAAAAGGCAGCTTTGTATGGCAGAAAATTGACGGCGAACGCAATCTGATCGAAATAGGCAGGCTTCAGGAAGAGCATTTCGGCGAAAAGGTTCATCCGACCTATGAGCGCCTTGCGGAATATGTCCGTTCGCTTGATAATTGCGGATTCATTGTGTTCAGTTAAAATTGTAGGGAACGTGCTTCCCATCTGTGACGCATAAAATTTTTTTGCAGAATAAAACAACCGATAACATCATTCTGACTTTGATGTTATCGGTTTTTGTATTGCAAATTGCGCATTGCTAATCGCCAGGGAAACGCTGATTTGTGCGCCCCCTGCATTGTCAATTTTTAGCTTTTTTCATTGGAAGCTCAAAAAGCATCGGCACAGCCAATCCGACTATAAGCAGAATAATTCCAACTATCCCCTGAGTATCAAAAGCAAATCCATTCGGAAAAATCGACGGAACAGAGCCAAGTATCAAGCCTGCTATAAAACAGTATGTCGCTCTCCTCCATCTTTTCAGCAGGAAGGATATTATAGAAGCGGCGGCAAAAATCCCTATGATAACTCCCACAGCAAATATTATCAGTATCACAAGATCAAAGGAATTTATCGCATTGATAACAAGGTCGTATCTGCCAAGCACCTTTAATATCAATGAGCCGCTTATTCCCGGAACAACCATCGCAATTGCCGCAATTATTCCTGAAAGACAGAGCGTAATATAACCGAAAAGGTCAAGCTCGGACGCAGAGATCGCCTCGCTCGGGGAAAGCATAGCCGTCACAGCCATAACTGCGAGCCCTGCCGCAAATGGCAATATACATATCGGCGAAAGCTTTTTTTCAGAGGTGCATTCCTTATATATCATCGGCATACTTCCGATTATTACTCCGATAAAAAACAGCTGGGTCGGAACGTTGTATTCCTCAAATAAAAAACCAAGCAGCCTTGCCGCAGCAAATATTCCAATTCCCATTCCGATACCGACAGGGAGCAGGAAGGGTATATTTTTTATAAGCTTTTTTATATTCGGCGTGATAGCCTCAAGAAGCCTGTCATATATTTTTGCAATCACCGCAATCGTGCCGCCGCTCACTCCCGGCACAGCGTTAGCAATACCTATCGCTATTCCCTTTAATGCAAGGATGATATAATTCATAAGAAAACTCCTTTTTCATTCATTACATATTACATTATACATATTTTTGAAAAAATTACAAGAGAAATTCACAATTCTCTTGAAAAAAATTTCCAGGTGTGTTATAATTGTTGTGTATAAAAATAACCTGGAGTGAATAATGTGAAAAAATATTTCAGCGAATATATAAACAGCCTGATAAAGCTTCTCGAAAGCGATCTGTCTGATACAGAATATTTAATTCAGATAAAAAAGGAATTGCTCATTAAAATTGAGTTTATGCAGCATGAAAGGCTTGTGCATCTGCTTGTGACAATGCTTTTCGCCGCGGTTATGTTCCTTACGCTGATTATTTTCTTCCAATCGGAGCTTTTTGCCTTTCTCGCAATAACCTTGCTCTGCCTTATTCTTCTGATTTTCTATATCGCACATTATTTTTTCCTTGAAAACGGCGTTCAGCAGCTTTACAGGCTTTACGACAGGCTAAACCTTAAAATATCCTCTGACAAAACAAAATAAAACAGGAGTATTTATGAAGATAAATGACGAGCTTATCAGTAGCATAATTGAAAAAAAAGATATTTTTACATATTTCCAGCCGATATATTCCTTTAATACAAAAAAAATCATCGGGCTTGAGGCTCTTTCAAGAGGAAAGGTCAAGGACGAACAGATATCGCCCTATTTCCTCTTTGAATATGCAAGGCTTCACGGTGAAACGTTAAAGCTTGACAGGATCTGCCGTGAAAAGGCTATGGAGGCTTTTCCGAGGCAGAACGATACATCCACGCTTTTTTTGAATTTTGATACCTCTGTGCTTAACGATAACGTCCTTGAAAACGGCGAGATACTTAAAACTGCCGAGGAAAACGGAATTGCTCCCGAAAATATCGTTATCGAGCTTAACGAAGCAAATGTCCGCGACGCTTACGACCTGCTTATGTTCATTGATTATTACCGTTCCCGAGGGTTTCTTATTGCACTTGATAATGTCGGCTGCGGCATCGAGGCGCAGAACAGAATCATGCTCATAAATCCCGATATCATAAAAATAGACAGAGCGATCGTTTCAAATATTTCCTCAAATTCATATAATCAGGAAGCGTTCAAATCCATAATCCAGACGGCTAAACAGCTCGGTGCGATGACAGTTGCGGAGGGAGTTGAAACCGCCGATGAGGTCATCACCTGTATGCTGATGGGGGTTGACTATTTTCAGGGCTTTTATTTTTCCAAGCCCGAAAGCTTCGATTATATTTTCTCAAATGAAGCACGTTTAAGACTGGAGGAAGCCGCTCAGCATCTGAATCTGAGTATGAAAAACAATCCCACCGTTGCAAACGTCAAGCTTGAAGCATATAAAAGAATAATTTACGACCTTGTGAACAGGCTTACGGGAATATCTCCCGAACGATATACAGAAGAGCTTCGGGCATATGTTGCCGAGCATAGCGAAATTGAATGTGCATTTCTTATCGATTCAAAGGGCTTTCAGCTTACGCCGACAGTCCTTGCCGAGGGAACAGAGGTCATTCCGGGCTATAATCCCGATGTTATCGGAGCAAATCATGATATAAAGAATTATTTTTATGCCGTCAGCGAACAGATAGAGGACCCGTTTATTTCGGGCTGGTATGTTTCCGCCGCAACAGGACAGAGCTGCAAGACCATTTCCTCGCATTTTTTCAACAGCGATAACGAAATGATAATCGTCTGCGCGGATCTGAAGAGGAAAATATCATAATAGAGGACGATTTCCCATCCCGAGATGAACATATACATCATAAAATATTATACCAAAGCGGCAGCTCCGACCTGTAAATCAGTTCAAGCTGCCGTTTTATATTTTCAAGCTCCGCAGAAAGCTCATCCTTTGCGTCAATGCAATACGGACGAAGCCTTGCCACGGACAAGCTTAACTCCGTCAGCTTCTCATCAGCAACGATAAGCGACATTTTCTTTTCATAGCTTTTCCAGAGTTCTTCAAGCTTGATCGCATATTGCTCCGGATTTTCTGAATTTTCAATTTTATCAATAGTCCGTATCAGAACAGCGTTTTCCCTTTTCACAATAAAAATTCCCGATACAGACCATATTATCACCGCAGAAAGCAGGATAAGCGCCGTAATTGTCCTTTTCATTTTTGATCCTTTTTCACAAGATAATAATTTCCGCCGCTGTCAAGGGTCAGAATAAAGACCTCGGACAGCTTTGTTTTTTCCTTTATCAGCAGCTTTTCAAGATATTCACAGCTTTTTCCCATTCTCAAAAGAGTTTCTTCAATTATCCGTCCATCATCTATGACAATTTCAGGCGGATCAAGGTTCCTGCCGATTATTTTCAGATCAGAATTAATCGGAGCTCTGTATTCCTGCTTCTGATAAACGGAAACTGCACCTGTCGTTTCAACAACGGCAAACTGCACCTCGCTTATGTCAAAAATATCCCTGCTGTGAAGCGCCTCCATCAGATCGTCTGAGGTGAAGCGTATCTCCTCCATTTTTTTCCTGTCAATAATACCATTGCTTATGATAACAACAGGCTTGCCGCAGGTAAGCTTCCGCAGCCGCTTTGAGCGTACCCCAAGCCATGACATAATAACATCAAGGCAGGCAAGAGTAATTATAGGGATAATTCCCGTAAAAAGCGGCATGGTCATATCCTCGACAGGAAGTGTGGCAATATTTGAGATAAGGATCGTGACGGCAAGCTCCGACGGCTGAAGCTCGCCTATCTGGTGCTTACCCATAAGCCGCATTGAAAAAATTATAAGCAGATAAAGAATAACCGCTCTTATAAATACTACTATCATCTTATAAAATCCCTTTTTCAATTACATATGGTACTGTTTTATTATTTGTATTATTTTTCAGATTATGTATATAGCTTAGGCAAGACGTCCCCCCCCTCTCTAAATTGAACTTCATTCAATTCGGCGGCGGGGGACATTTGCTTCGTTAAATGACGGAGCAAGACCCTTATTGAATACTGAAGTAAAACCGCTGATTAATACGTTTCTATCGTTTTTTCAAAATGTACTCAAAGGCGTAAACCCATACATTTTTTAAAAACGACGGAACGAACGCTTTGCTTTAATCAGCGGATTCCTAAAACAATCGCCAATTGCATAATTCTGAAAAAAACGGTTATTCTTAAAAGGAAAGAGAGGCTGATATTATGGCAATGGTAAATTCAGATTCATTCAAAAGCATCCGTATTTCAAATTCAATCGATGAAAATATCCGCAATATAAATTCAATAATGAATAACTGCTCCGACCTCTTGCTAAACCCTTTTCTGATCTCAGATGTCAAATGCAATCTCATCTGCCTTGAAGGTATGGTTTCAACCTCGACTATAACAGACCTTATCCTTAATCCGCTCACTGAATTAAAGCTTCCGCAAAGCGCTTCAGGCAGTGATGTTTACGACCATATCGACAAGCATATGCTCCTTACCATCGACCGTGGGATAGTCAATGAATACGGCGACCTTATCCGCAGGCTTATGAGCGGTTTTGCTGTCCTTATGATCGACGGCTCGGAAAAAGTCTTTGCGTTCGGCGTTCAGGGCTATGCCGTCCGGGGCGTCGGTGAACCCTCCTCCGAAGGAAATATTTTCGGCTCGCATGACGGCTTCACTGAAACTGTCCGCACGAATATGTCCCTCATCCGCCGCAGGATAAAATCCCCCCTGCTGAAATTTGAGCTTTTCCCTGTCACGGACGTGAGCAGCGTTGATGTTATCGTGACCTATATGTCAGACAGAGTGCCGAAAAAGCTTGTTGCAGACGTAAAAAAACGACTTCATAGGATCAAGCTTGAAACGATACTTTCAAGCGGCTATATTGAGCCTTTTTTGAACAACACAAGGCTGTCGCTTTTTTCGGGAATCTCGACAACGGAACGTCCTGATGTTTTCTGTGCGAAAATACTTGAGGGCAGGATCGGTGTAATGATCGAAGGAACACCGTTTGCCGTTATCCTGCCCGCACTTTTTATCGAAAATTTCCAGACGCTCGATGATTATACCTTCCGTCCGTATTATGCAACGCTTATCCGCTGGATAAGGTATATCGCATTTTTAGCGGCTGTTTTCCTGCCAGGGATCTATGTCGCAGTCGTTACCTTTCACCCTGAGCTGTTTAATAATACCATGCTTATGATACTTTGCGAGGCGGAGGAGCTTGCCCCGATACCTCTCATGCTAGAAGCTGTGGTTGTGCTTATTTTCTATAGCATTATCCGTGAAGCAGGCGTGCGTATGCCGAAAAGCGTCGGCGGCGCAGTTTCCATTGTCGGCGGACTTATCATAGGCGACGCTGCTGTTTCCGCAGGTGTAATATCAAATCCGCTTCTGCTTGTATGCGCAATTTCGGTCACGTCATCATTTGTGATACCCTCGCTTGATCAGCCTGTTACAATACTGCGTTTTGCGGCTGTGCTTATGGGTGGGACAGCGGGAATTTCCGGGTTATCTCTGCTTGCGGCGGTCATGCTCGTCAATATCTGCTCGCTGGAAAATACCGGAACGCCTGCATTATCACCAATCTCGCCGTTCACTCCAAGGGCTATGCGTGATGTTATGCTGAGAACAGGCTTCAAGAAAATGGAAAAGGAAAAATTTTCCGTTGAACAGCTTAACGGCTCGGATATGCAAGGGGGGGAAGAGCAATGATAAAAAAAATCAGCGGCTATCAGCTCTTTTTCCTCCTGCTGATATCAAGATGCTTTTCACTTATGACATATGTCCCTCTTTTTTCGCAGGGTCAAGGCTCGGATATCCGCTTTAAGGCGATAGTCATTTCAGTTATAATACAAGGAGTTCTTGTTATTCCGCTTATTATCCTCAATAAAAAGCACCCCAATAAAAGCGTAACCGAGATCATTTCAGAAAAAAGCAAGCCCCTCGGATATTTTGCGGAGATATTATATCTGCTGTTTTTTGTAACGCTCTGCACCGGTCAAAGCGTTCGCTATGTGGATTTTCTCGACAGCGGCTTTTCCGTTTCATACCGACTGATACCTCTTGCGGCTCTGCTTATTGTATGCGGATATTGCGCCTATTGCGGAATCGAGGGCCTTGCAAGAAGCAGCGTTGTCCTTTTCATACCGTTTCTTGCAATGCTTTTTCTTATGACAATACAGTCGGTCAATTCCTTTCATCTGCGGAATTTTTATTGCGAAAATAATAACAACGGACTGTTTGAAGCGATTTCCGATGAGCTTATTCGTAATGGTGAAATTATCGGAGCGGCATATCTTATGAAAAATGTAAGGGACGGTCTGCAAAAGGGGTTGTATATTCTCCTTGCGGCAAAGCTCATAATAACAGCATTTGTAGCCGCACTTGTAACAGGCGTTCTCGGTGATTATGCCGACCTTTGCAATTATCCCTTTCTGACTGTAGGCTCGTTCACCAATTCGGAGCTTTTCAGGCATAATGACGCACTTTATCTTATTTTATGGACGATTTCCGCCGTCATAAGCATTTCAATTTTCCTTTGCATAATTGACGGAATATTCAACGAAATGCCGCATAATAAAAAATTGTATATCTCAGCCATACTTGTATTTTTCACTGCGGCATTCTTCAGAGAGCATTATTTCACGGAATGGATCCTCTGCGGCGGCTTTATGCAATTGCTTCTTATTGCGATAATACCTGCTATAATACTTTTAAGGGAGCGTAAAAGGGAATGAGAAAAAAGCTATTTGCTATTCTTTTCACAGCATTAACATTAAGCGGCTGCTTCGGAAAAATCGAGGTAAGTGAACGAGCCTTTGCTCAGCTTATGGCTATAAGCAAAGCGGATAATATTTATACTGCCGCTGTTCAGATATATCAGCCGAACGGAGAAAACGATGGCAGGCTCTGCATAAGCGGAAGCGGAACGGATATAAGTGCGGCAGTGGAAAAATGCACCGCAAAATCCGGGAAAAGGGTCTTTTTCGGTCAGCTTAAGGCGGTTATCATCGGAAATGGGATAAATTCACCCTCAAAGGAGCTTCAATACCTCATCGAAAATGATGTTCCGCTCTCCTGCCCTGTTTTTTACAATTCCGAACCCGAAAATATACTTGAAAAATACAGCGTAAATCAGATCACCGATATCGTCAAGGCTGACAGCGGCAGATTTTTCCATACAAACTCTTCGGATATTATACTTGCGGAGCTTCACCCCTCGGGAGCAAGGGCGATCCCTGATATTGAGGGCGGTCTTGCAGCAATTAACAACACAAGATCGTCATTTACTCTTGATAAGGACGAAATAAAAGGGCTTATGGTAATTTCTGACAGCTTAAAAAACGGCAGGCTTCTTTTCACAGCCAAAAACGGCTCGTCAGTTTTTCTCACAGGTGCAAAATGCAGGCTTTCCGCTCAGAATAACGAAGGCAATTTGCTCGTCACGGCTGATATTAAGCTTGATTTTGAAAAAAACGCAAACGCAGAAGCCGTCACCAATGTAAAATCGCAGCTTCGTGAGCTTTGCAGGCAAGTCTATTTAAAATCGGCAGTAAAAAACGGCACGGATATACTCGGAATATATGCAGAAATACGTCATTCCTGCCCCGAGCTTTTAGAAAGTAATGCTTTTGAGGAGCTTTTGAAGGGCAGCCACATCGCAATATGGATAGAATAAAAAGCGTCACCGTATCCCCCAAAAAAGGCATACGGTGACGCTTTTAAAGCTCAAGCTCCCTGACAGATTTTTTGGCGCTTTCCGCAACCGCAAGCATATGTCGCACCTCAGAATCAGAGCAATCCTTAAAAACAGCCTCGATCCTTGTATTTATCTCTCCCGACCTGCCCGCGCAGTTTTCTCCGAAAATGATATAATCCGCTGAAGCTCCAAGAGCCCTTGAAATATTTATACGATAAAAGATAACAGATAAAAAAATCCCCTGATACAGCTCGGTACTCGTAAGACAGTAAAATTGAATTTTATGGAACAGGCATGATTTCGGTCATGCCTGTTGTTCCTGTTCTTCGATTTTTTGTTGCAGACTGTTGACCTCGGCTTTGAGGTCTTTTTGCTCCTGTGTGTAGTTCC
>CAZUDC010000033.1:0-13021 GCA_964619105.1 uncultured Ruminococcus sp. | reverse complement strand
TTGTTCGGCGGAGGGCTTTCTTTTTATGGACGGGGGAGGGTTTGACGGGTACATTTAAACGTGCTAAAGAAGTATCATGTTATTTATCTTATAAAAGCCTTAATCGATTAAAAGCTATTGTTGATGGCAGATGTGATCATAATTCAATTGTCTATTTATTTGAGCATGAAATATATGAGAGCAATTGTGCTATATGCCAAGGTAGAAAATGTGAGTATCGACATGAAGGAATGAAGCGACAGTGAAATACAATCAAAAGAGATAGTGTTTCATTTAAAGAAATTACATTAAGATAAACCTGCACAATAATGTGTTATGTGGTTGAATATACAATATAAAAATGTTTTAAAACCAACTGACTTTAAGTATTTATCTTGCGTCAGTTGTTTTTTTTGTCGCTAACTGCAAAACTTCACAATATTCTATCAAACTTACCAAAGTTATTGACAAAAATTAAGTGTATGTGTAATATAAACATCAATAGTACAAATAATAAATGCGTTGTGTTTTTACGAGGGGGATTATGTATGATACATAAAGTATTAAACGCTTATTTTGCAAAGAAAAAATCTAAAAAGCAGACAAACGATGTGGTATTGCCTATACTTGTTGATGCAATATATGTAGTGGTAATTATAGCATTGTTATTTTTAAAATGGAATATTTATATAAAATTAGCTATTCAAATTATAGCTACAATTCTGTTTTTAGCATTTGTTGTTCGTTCAGAAAACAAGAGAGGTCAAAAATGGGAAACTGACTTTAATGAATATAATACCAATCTCAATGAAATGGCAGATATATTAAAAACATTTAAATATCAAAATGCTTCTGGCAACGGTAATTGGTATTCAGAAGTAAAAATTGATTATCTGATTGCTTCTGCTGAAAAATGGATAAACGAACAAAACGAGAGCAAAGCTAAGCTTGAAAAACTTGCTCATATAATAATTTTTCCCATTGTTGGATTTGTAGCAGCAGTTATTCAAGAAAAAGCATCAGTAGTAGATGCCATTTCCATAGGCGTTACAGCAATAGTGGTTGTTGGTATTGGATATGTTGTTGATAAGGGGGGATCTATGTTGATTGATTCTATAATTAATACAACATCTATTGATAAAATGACAATATTAATGAAGCTTTTGCAGGACCTTAAAGCGAGAGATTTTACATAATGAAATATTATTGTAAATTACCGTAACTTGTGTAACAGCAAGTTACGGTTTTTATATTTTACAGACTTAAATGTCGGAAGGAGAATTTTTTATGAAAAGGTACTATTACTTAAAAAAAATCGGGTAGAGGTCAAGGGTGAGCTTGCGAGAGCAATTAACCGAATGAACGTAAATGCGTATCGCAGGAGAAAGCGTGATGAAGCTCACACAGTTTTCATTGAAAGTGATGAACTGATGAGTGTATATGCTAATGTTTCTGTCCCCAGCTATGAAGCAGAATACGAAAACAAGGAAATGAGAGAAGCAATCAGGAATATAATAAGAACAAAGCTGTCCGCAAGACAGAGGGAAGCTGTAATATATGTATTTTATGAGGATATGACTTTGAATCAGGCAGCTGATGCAATGGGTGTAAACCTGACAACAGTAAGTACATATATTGAACGTGCGTTAGTGAAAATAAAGCTGAATTTGGAATATATGGATTTGATTTAACACCAATCCTTTTATATAAAATATGCATAAAAATAATATTAGAATTTGTGTAATGATACAAACTATATTTCAAGTGTCGTAAAATAATAGAAAAGCTGTACGTTATATAGTAGAGGGATAAATATTATCGCTTGGCAGTACCTTGACAATAGAATAAAATATCCAAGTGACAAATTTGGATAGGTAGCAATAAAACTGAAGGAGTGGTTTTAGTATAAGTATTAAGAAAAAGAAACTGCTTACTATAAGAGAAGCGGCAGCTTTGATAGATGGCTTATCGGAATACAGAATAAGATGTATGTGCAAAAGCGGTGAATTACCCCATTTCAAGTCGGGAAACAGAGTTCTTATTACCGAAGAAAACCTAATGTCAGCCGTATTTGGTGAGCAGAGTTTTTCCACAAAAAAAGGATACGCCCCAAAATCGTGATTTAGCACTTTAAAGTGTTGACAAGTTGGAGAATATATGGTATAATCAAAACGTAATAAAAAAGAAAAGCCATCATACCAAAGGTACGATGACATTCTTTGATTTACAAATCAATTTCAGACAGAAAAAGATATGTAAAACCTAACCAACTTTATTGTATCACGTTTCTGTCTGAAAGTCAATAAGTTATCGAAGAAAGGTGGTACTATGGCATCATACACAGAACGTGAGGGCAGATACAGCCTTATCATCTGCGAACATTCTTTGATGATTTGCGTGAGGAAAAACGTGATGATACGAAATATACTCCAAATGCTGAAGCTGAACGGTTGAGCAAATCAGAAACTCGCCCTGATATTGCGAAACACACAGGCATATCTACAACTACCATTGATGTAATAAGGGCAGGGAAAAATGTAAGCAAGAAAACTGCTGAAAAATTCGCTGAATACTTTGAAATGCCTGTCAACAAGCTTTTTACTGCGGAGGAAATAACGCTTTCATCAAGAACAATTCTGCACCATTTCAGACTTATTTCAGCTATAATGCACTCTGCGGTATATGACGAGGTAATTCAGAGCAATCCTTGTCAGAGAATGAAGCCGCCAAAAGTAGAAGCAAAGGAAGCGAACTATCTTGATGATGGGCAGGCAGAGCTTTTGATTAAGACAGTAAAGGAAAAGGCAGAACACCCCTTTGATATGATAATAATGCTGTTATTGCATACGGGAATGAGAAGGGGAGAGTGCTGCGGACTTGATTGGAATGACATTGATTTTGAGAATTGTACCATTGACATTAACAAATCCTTGCTGTATCTTTCTGATATAGGTGTGTTTGAGTCAAGTACAAAAACATACTCATCAAAGCGTGTTATAAAAGTTAGCAGTGATTTGATAAACAAGCTTGAGAAATACAGAATATGGCAGGACAGAGAAGCTGTTAAACCCGGTGACAAATGGATAAACAGCGGTAAAGTATTTACTGCTTGGAACGGTAAGCCTATAAACCCCGGAACAGTAACTTCGTGGTTTTATTATTTTGTTCAAGACAATAACCTTCCGTATATATCCATTCACGGATTAAGGCATACAAATGCTTCAATAATGATTTTAAACGGTGTCCCAATTACCACAACAGCCAAAAGGCTGGGACATAGCACTTCGGCAACAACGAGCAAGGTATATGCTCACGCAATAGCAACAGCAGACGCAATATCAGCGGAGATTATACAATCAATACTTCCGCTGGACTAAATAATATCTATCCAAAGCAATCCCGACAGATATATTGTTGGGGATGCTTTTTGTCACACGGATAAATCTGCTTATTAACGATGATTATTTACGGAATGGTATAGAATTTGTATCAGAGTTCTCATAGTACGGATATAGTACGAAATGCCACGATATTAAAAAATATTGCACTTTCCGCCAAAATTTTATGTAGGAAATGTCAAAATATAGTGATGATAACAATCTTGTTTTGACATAATAAACAACGAAAAGTCCTGTTTTTATTGGTGTGTGATTCAAGAAACCGCATATCGTGAGTTGACAGCTTTTTGAAGGCGGTTTTTCCCTATATTTTAGGGGGTGTAGCAAACTCATAGTACGAAAATAGTACGAGTTGAGAAAAAAACGATACTTTTTGATACAAAAGATATAAACGAGCAAACCACGCATTTAAGCCGTTTTCCAGCACTTTTTGAAATAATATTTTACGATGTAAAATTTTCCAGCTCAAAACAATAACAGCTCCAAAACCGCGTGCCGTGAGTTCGAATCTTACTGCCCTGCCACGGAAAGCCCGTAGATACGTCATCTGCGGCGTTTTGTTTTTCAGTCCGTTGTAGTGCCGCATTTCTTCAACACTTAATCTATGCGTCAGCTAGTCAAGCTCTTTAGGAGATACAGAATATGTATCTCCCGAAAGCTTCTTCGGAAAATGAAGCTTTCGATGCTCAATTATTTTGTACAGCAGGCAGTATCCATCGCCGTTCCAGTACAATATTTTTATCTTGTCACAGTGACGATTATGGAACACGAACATTGCACTGCTCATTGGATCAAGCCTGAATTTTTGTTCAACTATGGACGCAAAACCGTCCAAGCCTTTTCGCATATCTGCATTGGCAGACGAGATGTATATCTCTGTGGGAACGTGGTTCAGCATTTTAAACACCGCCCACAACTATTTTTGCAAAGCTGATATCCTTGCCATCGGCAAGCTCATCAGTTCGGTTTAGCCAATATCTCAGCGTGCTGCGTTTTATCCCTGCCTCACGGCACCATTCTCGCTGATTTTTTCTACTTTCACGAAATTTCCGTATCATTTTTTCTTCCCGGGTCAGTATTGTTACCGCCCTCCTGTGATATTTTTCTTTATTATATCACTTTTTGGACGGGTTGGGGGTAGGAGGACTTTTGACGGTTACTTTTTAGCTTGTAAAGACAGGTTCTGATTTGTGAAGAAACTGTTGACAGCGACAGCAGCCCTGTGGTAAAATATGTTTATACTCTTGGCGCAGGCGGCGAGCGTCTAAAGGTAGAGGAAATCGACAGAATTGTTGAATACACTTACGATGAAATCTATCGTTTGACAAGCGAAACAATTACCAAGGGTAAAAAGGTAACTGCCTACACTTATGCTTACGATAATGTAAGCAACCGCACCTTGAAAACTGTAAACGGTGTTGAAACTGTTTGCACCGAGCTGCCAATGCAGATGGAATTGAAACATTACATATATTGCAGTTGAAGAAAAAATGACGGGCTGCGTTGATAAAAATGAAACGTAAAATCAAGGGCTACCTTATCTATTGTGTAATTCATTTAAGGCAACACTGCACAAAGAACGCCTAACGTCTTTATGCACGCCTTGCTTGCATATTTTCCGTCATCTTGCACCAAAGCTCCTTGAAATACGCAAGTATTCCTGCGTTGTTTTGATACAATCTGACGAAAAATCCGGTCTCGCGATCCGCACACAACCTTTGTGCGGTATTACCTTAAAAATATAGGACGTGATAAAATGAACAAAATAGTTTTTATTGATACAGAAGTTGACATTGATACGGAAAAAGTATGTGATTACGGTGCAATTGATTCGGACAACAGTCGGCTTCACACATATTCGTCAGTCGAATTTTCTGATTTCATAAAGGGAAACAAATTCATCTGCGGACATAATATTATTAATCATGATCTTAAATATATTGAAAATGCTGTTGACAAATCGGAAATAACCTATGCTGTTGACACGCTTTTCCTGTCGCCACTTCTGTTCCCGAGCCGGCCGTATCACGCTCTTTTGAAGGACGACAAGCTTCAGACGGAGGAGCTTAACAATCCGCTTAATGATTCGATCAAGGCAATGGAGCTTTTTTATGATGAGGTTAATGCCTTTGAAGCGCTTGATGATTCATTGAAAAAAATTTTCTGCTCGCTTTTATATGAACAAAAGGAATTTTACGGTTTTTTCATGTATATGGGATATACTCCGGGCGGTGATCTTCCGTCACTTATTTCGGAGAGGTTTAATAACGATATATGTTTGAATTGCGACATTTCTGCACTTATTCGCTCCTATCCGATAGAGCTTGCATACTGCCTTGCACTCATTTCAACGGACGACAGATATTCGATAATTCCGCATTGGGTACATATTAATTATCCTGCGGTGGAAAATATTATGCGTTTGCTCCGAAGCACACCCTGCGGAAGATGTGAATACTGCCGCCGTGAGCTTGATGTTCACGATAAATTAAAAAGCATATTCGGCTATGATGATTTCCGCAGATACAATGATGAACCCTTGCAGGAAAATGCTGTAAAAGCGGCGGTTGAAAATCGTTCACTTCTTGCTGTTTTTCCAACGGGCGGAGGAAAATCCTTAACATTTCAACTACCTGCGCTTATTTCAGGAGATGTATCAAGATCCCTTACTGTTGTTATCTCACCGCTTCAATCACTTATGAAGGATCAAGTGGATAATCTTGAAAAGAGGGGAATTGCCGACGCTGTTACGATAAATGGTCTGCTTAGTCCTATTGAAAGGGCGGAGGCTATTGAACGTGTTGAAAACGGACTTGCGTCAATTCTGTATATTGCTCCCGAAATGCTCCGATCAAGGACTATTGAACGACTGTTTTTATCAAGAAATATCGCACGATTTGTAATAGATGAAGCACATTGCTTTTCAGCCTGGGGTCAGGATTTCCGTGTGGATTATCTTTATATCGGCGAGTTTATCCGTGAACTGCAGGAGAAAAAACATCTTGATTACAAGATACCCATATCGTGCTTTACCGCAACGGCAAAGCAGAAGGTCATAAGCGACATAAAAGATTATTTCAAACAAAAGCTTGATATTGAGCTTGAAATTTATTCAACAGCGGCGGCAAGGGAAAATCTGCACTATTCTGTTTTATACAAGGAAACGGATGATGAAAAATATATTGCAATGAGAAGCCTTATCGAACGGAAAAATTGTCCGACTATCGTTTATGCCTCAAGAACAAAGCGTACAAAAGAGCTTGCAGAAAAGCTGCGCAATGATGGGTTTAAGGCTTTGCCGTTCAATGGAAAAATGGACAGTACGGAAAAGCAGAAAAATCAAGAAGCATTTATCAATGATGAGGTGCAGATAATCGTTGCAACGTCTGCTTTCGGAATGGGCGTTGACAAATCTAACGTCAAGCTTGTTATTCACTATGATATTTCCGATTCGCTTGAAAACTACGTTCAGGAGGCAGGAAGAGCAGGGAGAGATCAAAGCCTTTCAGCGGAGTGCTGCGTTTTTTTCAATGACGAAGATCTTGACAAGCATTTTATTCTCCTCAACCAGAATAAATTGAATATAAACGAGATACAGCAGGTCTGGAAGGCCGTTAAGGATCTGACAAAATTCCGTCCGATCGTAAGCCGTTCCGCACTTGAAATTGCACGTCAGGCAGGCTGGGATGATACGGTAAGTGAAATAGAAACAAGAGTTACGACTGCCATCAATGCCCTTGAAAACGCAGGCTATGTCAGGCGCGGAAAAAATATGCCGAGGGTGTTTGCAACGAGTATTCTTGTGCCGAATATGGCTGACGCAGGTGCAGTCATTGAAAGCTCATACCGAATGTCGGAAAATGATAAAATACTTGCCCACCGAATAATGAGTAAGCTCATTTCAAGCAGGAGCATTGCAAACGCAAACAATGATGAAGCCGAGTCAAGAGTTGATTATATTTCCGACATGCTCGGTGTGCCAAAAGCAGACGTTATCCATAACCTTGAACTGCTAAGGCAGGAGGGCTTGCTTGCAGATTCAAAGGATCTTACTGCATATATCCGCCGCGCCGATACAAAAAACAAGTCGCTTGCCGTGCTTAACAAATATATAACACTTGAAACATTCCTGCTTGATAATTTGAATCCCGAGGGCGAATGTGTTAATCTAAAGGAACTGAATGAAAAGGCTCTTGAATCAGGCATAAAGACATCAACAGTAAATAGCCTAAAAACTGTTTTTTACTACTGGACGATAAAAAATTATATGAAGAAAAGTCTTGAAGCGGCTTCTGGGAAGATATGCTTCGAACCCGAAATCAGTTTTGAAAAGCTCAAAGAAAAACGCAGAAAATCTACTGACGTTGCAAAGCTTATCGTAAGCCTTTTATATGACCGTGCCAATGAGAATAAATCGGAGAAGGAAGAAATTCTTGTGCTTTTTTCTGTGCTTGAATTGAAAAACGCTTACGAAAATGCAAGGCTTGCGGAGATTTCCTCCGATGAGATAGAGGAAGCCCTTTTGTATCTTTCGAAGATAGGTTCAATGCGGCTTGATGGAGGATTTCTTGTTCTTTACAACGCTATGGAGCTTACCCGTCTGGAGCTTGACAACAAGATAAAGTACAAAAAAGAGGACTATAAACAGCTGAATGAATTTTACAAGCAGAAAATACAGCAGATACATATTGTCGGCGAATATGCAAATATGATGATTAGTGATTATGATGCGGCGCAACAGTTTGTAAGCGATTATTTTCAGATCGATCATAAGAAATTCTTCAACAAATATTTCTCGGGTGAGCGTTCCAGAGAAATTGAGCGGAATATCACGCCGCAGAAGTACAACAAGCTTTTCAACGAGCTGTCACATACCCAGCAGAATATCATAAATGACAATACTTCACCTTATATTGTAGTCACGGCAGGTCCGGGTTCGGGAAAAACAAGAGTACTTGTGCATAAGCTTGCTTCGTTGATGCTTTTAGAGGACGTAAAGCATGAACAGCTTCTTATGGTTACATTTTCCCGTGCGGCGGCGACAGAGTTCAGGCAAAGGCTGTATGAACTAATAGGAAACGCCGCAAGACGTGTTGAGATAAAAACATTCCATTCGTATTGCTTTGACCTTATCGGAAAGATCGGAAGCTTGCAGGAGTCGGAGGAGGTAGTGAAAAATGCTGCCGAAATGATAAAAAACGGAGATGTTGAGCTTGGAAGAATAACAAAAACAGTTGTTGTTATTGATGAAGCGCAGGATATGGACGAAAACGAGTTTGCACTTATTGAAGCACTTATGGAGAGAAATGAGGAAATGCGCGTTATTGCCGTAGGTGATGACGATCAGAACATTTATCAGTTCAGAGGTTCGGACTCGAAATATCTTCGTTCATTTATTCTTGACAAGGGTGCAGTTAAATATGAATTGCTTGAAAATTACCGCAGCTGTCCGAATATAGTTGAGCTTGCAAACCTTTTTGCGGAAACAATTACCGAACGAATGAAAACCGACACGATACTTCCCATGAGAAAAGAAAAAGGAAATGCAAGGCTAATAAAGCATATTTCAAAAAGCCTTGAAAAAGCTGTTGTTAATGATATTACAGCGTCAGCATACAGCGGAACAACGTGTGTTCTCACCTCAACAAACGATGAAGCATACAGAGTAATGGGTTCACTTCTTAAATGCAATATCAGAGCAAAGCTTATCCAGTCATTGGATGGCTTTGATTTGAATGATCTTGCAGAGATGAGGCTGTTTTTTAAGTACATAGAAAGTGAATGTGCTTCGCCGATAGCTTCCGATAATGTCTGGAATAAAGCTAAGAAAAGTCTTAAGGAAAGCTATAAGGACAGCGAATGCCTGCCGATTTGCCTTGATATGCTTGAGGCCTTTGAGCTTTCCAACGAGAAAAAATACAAGACCGATTTTAAATTGTTCCTGCAGGAATCACAGCTTGAAGATTTTTACCATGATGAGCAGGGAGTTGTGACTGTTTCAACGATACATAAATCAAAGGGCAGGGAATTTGACAATGTTTTTATGCTTCTTGACAATGTGAAAGCCGATACGGACGAAGAGCGCAGAAAGCTTTATGTCGGTATGACGAGGGCGAAAAATAACCTACATATCCATTACAACAATGATATTTTTGATGATTTTGAGCCGAACGGAGCGGAGAAAATCCTTGACGAAAAGATATATAACCGTCCCGAAGAGATAGTAATCCAGCTTTCGCATAAAGATATTTACCTTGATTTCTGCAAAGGAAAAAAGCGTTTTATACTGAGCTTGAAAAGCGGGGATGAGCTTATTATCCGGGGAGATACTCTTTACGCGATGAAAAATGAGAAGATATATCCTGTGGTGCGTCTTTCAAAGAAGTTCAAGGATGAGATAGTGAAAATGTCAGCGCAGGGTTATTTCCCGACCAACGCAAAAATACGGTTTATAGCTGCCTGGAAAGGCAAGGAGGATATTGAGTATACGGCGGTAATTCTGCCTGAAATTTATTTTTGCAGAGGATAAAGCTTTTGCATTGTGATCAGCGGATTCCCGATAATGTTGAGAAAACAAAAAAAAGGTTAAGGCAGCGCCGCACAAACCCCTTGAAATTGTTCAAGAAAAGTGATATAATAAAAATATGAATCAATAACTCATATTTTTTGCAGATAAAAGACAAGCTGACAGATTTCCGACAGCTTGGCAAGGGCGTATGCAAGCAGGCTTTTGGGAGGAGATCTGATTAGTTTTGAGCTTTGGGCTTTAAATATTTGATATGAGAAATATTTTGGCGGCATTGTGTGGTACTGCCTTAAAAATGTTAGCGGAGGGATAATTATGTATAAACCTTCTCCTGTTGATACAAGCAATGTAATTCTAAGCGACGACCTGCTAAGGCTTACCGAAAAAATTTCCGAAAATGTGCATGAGGTCTGGGCAAAAGGAAGAATTGCCGATGGCTGGACCTATGGCGAGGTCCGTGATGACAATAAAAAAATCACGCCTTGCCTAGTGCCGTACAATCAGTTGCCCGAATCGGAAAAGGCTTTCGATCGCAGCACGGCAATGGAAACGATAAAGCTGATGTCTGCACTTGGATATAAAATTGAAAAAACAGAAGAATGTGAATTTTAAATGTATCGAAAGGAATTGAAAAAATGGCTGATGTTTTTGTAAGTCACAGCTTGATGGATAAAGAGATCGCCGATGAGCTTGTTTTGCGTCTTGAAGAAAAGGGGATCAAATGCTGGATAGCTCCAAGGGATATACTTCCTGGCTCAGAATGGGCAGCCTCTATTAATAACGCTATTTCCGAGGCAAAAATAATGATAGTTATCTACAGCGATAATTCCGCTGCGTCTACCCAAGTACCTAAGGAGCTGACTATCGCCGACCAGAAGGATAAATTCATTATCCCGTATATGATAGATAAAACGGAGCTTTCGGGCAGCTTTGAATACTTTTTACAGGCGCGCATTGGATAAGTGCAGATCCGAGAAATAACGATTTTAAGACAGATGAGCTTTATGGCGTTATTTCGGGCGTTCTGAAAATGGATGGACAGAATGTTGTCAATAATACATATGTTGAAAATGTTACCATTAATAATGGCGGTTATCAGAGCAGCAGCGCTTCTGCTCCAAGGTCAAGCGTATCCAATCAGTCCTCACATAACAGCACTTCAAACTATTATAATACAAGCGCATCAAAAAATACTGTTGTAAGATCATCATCAAGTGAAAAGAAAAGCAACGCACCTGGTATTATTCTTATTGTTGTCGGCATTATACTTGCATTTGATCTTCCGGTCATCGGAATCCCATGTCTTGCAATAGGTATTGTTAAGCTTATAAGAAACAGAAATAAGTGATTTTTTAAGGGGAATAAAAATGCAGCTGAATGAACTTTTGAAATATAACGATATTGTTATACAATGTCATAATTTTCCCGACGCTGACGCTGTTGCGGCAGGTTATGGAGTTTACAGATACCTTTGCCTTAACGGAAAAAATCCAAGGCTTGTTTATGCGGGACCGGGAAAAATCAATAAGCCTAATATGCTTCTTATGATAGAAAAGCTTGAAATTCCTGTTGAATATATACAGGAGCTTGATTGTGAGCCTGAACTGCTTATTACGGTTGATTGCGTTTACGGCGAGAGTAATGTTCAGAAGCTTCCCGCAAGGAATATTGCCGTTATCGATCATCATATCTGCAACAGGTCAGACGACTTGCCCGATATGAGAGAGATACGCAGCAATTACAGCAGCTGTTCATCTGTCATCGCAAAAATGCTCGAGGACGAGGGAATTGACGTTAATTCAGAGTCAAAGCTTTCTACAGCCTTATATTACGGGCTGTTTATGGATACAAACGGCTTTTCTGAAATAGGTCACCCTGCTGACAGGGATCTGAGGGATTTTGTTTGCTTCGATGATGAGCTTATAAATCTTTTCCGTAACTCAAATCTTACGCATAATGAAATGAAAATTGCAGGAGAAGCGCTCAATCACTGTACCTACATCGAAGAATACAATGCGGCAATTGTCAGAGCAAGACCGTGCGACCCAAATATCCTCGGTTTTATCGGGGATCTGCTCATTCAGGTCAACACGGTTGATCATTGCATTATTTATTGCAGTCTGAACGCAGGCTTTAAAATGTCTGTCAGAAGCTGCACAGGAAAAATCAACGCAAGCGAATTTGCACAGTTTTTAGCGGAAAATGTCGGCGGCGGAGGAGGTCACTCCTCAAAGGCAGGCGGCTTCATTTCCTCGCCCGAGATCACAGAGGAGGCTGTTGCAGACTATTTCTATTCAAGGCTTCAGGCTTATCATAAAAATACGGATATTATATATTCAGGCTCTTCAGAGATAGATATTTCTGATACAGAATGCTATGAAAAGCGGAAGGCTATTCTGGGTTATGTTCCCTCAACGGATATTGTATCGGAAGGAAATAAGATATATATTCGTATGCTTGAGGGCGATATGAATGTTATCGCTTCTGATGATACATATCTGATGATCGGAATTTCAGGAGAGGTTTATCCTATTTCAAGAAATGTGTTCAATTCCACCTATAGCTGCACGGACGCACTTCCTGATATGGATTATGAATATTCCCCGACAGCGCTTGACAAGGCAGAAAATAAGCTTAAAGTCCTTATTCCGTATATCAAGGGCTGTTGTGCAAATGATTCTGCAGATGTCAGAGCGAAAAAGCTTACAAAATATGTTAAGGTTTTCACCGAATGGGATAAAAAGAATTATATTTCAGGCAAACCCGGTGATTATATCGTTGTTAAAAATGAAGATCATAGGGATGTTTATGTCGTTAAAGCAAGTCAATTTGATAAGCTGTATGAAAAAAAGGATATATGATCCCTTATCGTAAATGAATTTTTAATTCAAAATGAACGAGATGTATATTTGGTTGTATTAAGGAACCGCTGATCAATAAGCTTCTGTCGTTTTTCAAAATGGCGAAACGCATTGATCGGCGGTTCCTTATACTGATCTTTAAACTCAAAGTGTGTAATACTAAACACCAATAAAATACAGGAAAAAATCTGTGTCAAAATCTATATATTCAAGCTTGTCGGCTTGATTTTTTTCAAATTTTAAATGGTGTTTAGTAT
>CAZUDC010000032.1:0-13062 GCA_964619105.1 uncultured Ruminococcus sp. | reverse complement strand
CATATGGATAATACGATAAAATATCTATATGAGCTTTCCGATGGAAATCATGTTGAATGTGTCCTGATGGAATATAAGCATGGAAACAGCCTTTGTATTTCAACTCAGGTAGGCTGTAAAATGGGCTGTCGTTTCTGTGCGTCTACAATTGCAGGCTTTAAAAGAAATTTACTTGCTTCAGAGATGCTTTTACAGATATATACGGCAGAAAAGGAAAGCGGCAGGCATATTGACAGTCTCGTTCTGATGGGAATAGGTGAACCGCTTGATAATTTTGATAATGTTGTAAAATTTTTACAGCTTCTTTCCTTTGAAACAGGAAAAAATATGAGCCTGCGGCATGTTTCACTTTCTACTTGCGGACTTGTGAACAGAATATATGATCTTGCCGAGTATAAATTTGGTTTGACGCTGTCTATATCGCTTCATGCCGTGAATGATAAAAAAAGAAGTGAAATTATGCCTGTAAATAATAAATTCAATATTTCTGAGCTGCTCCAGGCTTGTCGCTATTATATTGAAAAAACAGGACGGCGTATCAGCTTTGAATATTCGGTGATCCACGGTGTTAATGATTCTGCTGAGGATGCTCAGGGGCTTATCAAGCTTCTTAAGGGTATGAATTGTCACGTTAATCTTATTCCCGTAAACGAAATAAAGGAGCGTGACTTCAGGGCTGACAGAAAAGCTCTTGTTAAGTTTGAAGAAATGCTTATAAACAGTGGACTTAATGCAACTACAAGACGAACTCTTGGTGCGGATATAAACGCCGCATGCGGTCAGCTTAGACGTGAATATGAGATCTGATAAAGTCAAAGGATGGTGAATGCTGCGATGTATGTTTTTTTTGATACAAATATAGGTCTTACAAGAACAGAAAATCAGGACAGAGTCCGCGCGGGAATACTTGCGGACGACGCAGTATTTGCTGTTATTTGTGACGGTATGGGCGGTGAAAATGCGGGCAGTGAGGCAAGCGAGTGTGCAATAAAGGTGATTTATGACAGAATAACTAAAGTATTTCGCAGAGATTATGATGATAATTCAATTAGAAATCTGCTTATTTCCGCTGTTACGACTGCTAATGCGGTTGTTTACGATGTTGCGTGGTCAGATGAAAATAAATCGGGAATGGGTACGACCTGCGTTATTGCTTTAAAGGTTGGAAACAAGGTTCATATTGTGAACGTCGGAGATTCAAGAGCCTATTGCATTAGCAGCTCTGCTGAGCTTGTTACAAAGGATCATACTGTAGTTATGCGAATGTATGAAAGCGGAGAAATTTCGTATGATGATATGAAAAATCATCCGCAGAAGAATTACATAACAAAGGCTGTCGGGGTAAGTCCGACTGTTTCACCCGATTATTTTGTTTTACAGACTGATGATAATGATATTATATTGCTTTGCTCGGACGGACTTACAAATAACTGCGGTGAAAATGTTTTTCTAAAGGTAATTTCCGAGGAGGAGATAGAGAATGTCCCCTCGGCTCTTATAAATATTGCACTTGAAAACGGCGGCAATGATAATATATCTGTTGCAGTCATAAAATAAACATCGGAAGAATTTCTGTCCGATTTTGGAATAACAGGAGTGAAGTTAATGGATAAGAACATAGGCAAGAAGATCGATGGTCGATATGAAATTACCGAGCTTATCGGCGTTGGCGGCATGGCTGATGTATATAAGGCTAACGATCTTCTCGAAAACAGGGCCGTTGCGGTTAAAATTCTAAAAAATGAATTTGCTGACAACGAGGATTTTGTAAGACGTTTTCGTAACGAATCCAAGGCGATCGCTGTTTTATCACATCCGAATATTGTAAAGGTGTTTGATGTCGGCTTTTCTGAAAAGCTACAGTTTATTGTTATGGAATACATTGATGGAATTACTCTTAAGGAATTTATGGAGCAGCAGAGTGTTCTGAAATGGAAGGATACGATTCATTTCATTGTACAGATATTGAAAGCTCTACAGCATGCACACGACAGAGGTATCGTACATCGTGATATCAAGCCGCAGAATATAATGCTGTTTCCCGATGGAACGATAAAGGTCATGGATTTTGGTATCGCACGTTTCGCTCGTGAAGAGGGTAAAACTATTTCCGATAAGGCGATAGGCTCTGTTCATTATATCAGTCCTGAACAGGCGAGAGGAGATATTACTGATGAAAAGAGCGATATTTATTCAGTAGGCGTTATGATGTATGAAATGCTTACCGGAATTAAACCCTTTGATGCGGATAATCCTGTAACAGTTGCCCTTATGCATATGCAGAATGAGCCGAAGACTCCTCGTATGCTGAATGATTCTATTCCCGAAGGACTTGAGGAAATTGTTGTAAGAGCAATGCAGAAAGAGCCTTCAAAGCGTTATCAGTCCGCTTCTGAAATGATAAAGGATATAGAAGAATTCAAGAAAAATCCAAGTATAGTTTTTGAATATAAGTATTTATCCGAAAAAACACAATATTATAATGCAGGGGCTGTGTCAAGAGCCTATGAGGCTTCTTCGGGTGGTGAAAAAAGACCTGCGAGAGCTTCAGGAGATAAAATCGGTGAACATGCCGTATCTAAAAGCAAGACCAAAGTCAAGTCAAAATCCCGAAAGGCAGATTATGATGATTATGATGATTACGATGATTACGAAGAGGACGAAAAGGTTTCAAAATCCTCATACTTTGTTGTAATACTTAGTGCGATAACTGCTGGTATCCTTATTATTGTTGTGGCATTTTCTGCACTTGCCTTTATGACAAAAATCGGCGGTGACAAGGACGAGGTAGGCAAAATGCCTGATATTGTCGGATGCAGCTATCAGGAGGTCAAAACCTATTATTCCAAGTATTTCAAGGAAATTACGGTGGAATCACAGGAATATTCTTCTGATTATCCCGAAGGCGCTATCATTTCACAATCGCCTGCGGAGGGAAGAGATTATCTTGTCGGTAAGGTTGAAGTAAAGGTTGTTGTCAGCAAAGGACCGAGAATGGTCACCATTCAGAATGTTTATGGACTTGATTCTGCAACAGCTCAAAGCGTGCTTGCAAATAATCAGGGCTTTAACGTTATAATTATGAGCGTATGCGACAATGAGGTGGATAAGGATTATGTTATTATGACTGATCCTGCAAGAAATGAAACCGCAGAATACGGTTCAACTGTTTACCTTTATGTTAGCAGAGGACCCGAGGAGCAGGACGTTATAGTTCCAAATGTTGTCGGACAGGATATTGACGCCGCTAAGGAACTTCTTAAGGATAAATTCACTGTTCAGATAATGACTGAGGATTCTGCTGAGGCGGAAAACACCGTCATTGAGCAGTCGATACCTGCCTTGAATGAAGACGGCACATCAAATGTTGTTCCAATAAAATCAACGATAATCCTTACAGTAAGTACAGGTGTTATCCCTGAAAAGGAAGCGGTTATCACATTCAAGATACCAAGCAACATTGACAGCGGATCTGTAACCTTCAATTGTTATTTCAACGGAAAAATAATCGGCACAGAACAAATCGACAATATTGCCTACGCAAATACCGTTTCTATCGATGTTAAGGGAAGCGGTCACGAGGTGATCCTGCTTGAAGCAAAGAATAATGATACAAACGAAAGTGCGACAGTCGGCGAGTATGAAATAGATTTTGATGAGAATATCGTCACGGAAAAGAGCTTTGAAAAATCTGTGCTTCGTTCACTGTTCTCTGATATTTATGTTAATACGGATACAGTACCTGCAGATGAGGATGATCAGGAGCCTGACGATGATGATTATGTTGATCTGAATGATGAGGATTTCTGGAATAATCTTTTGAATGGATATTAATGCTATGGAACAAAAATATGGATTAATAATAAAATCTATCGGGGGACTTTATACAGTAAAGTCCCCTTTGGGTGTTGTAGAGTGTAAGGCAAGAGGTATTTTCCGAAACCAGAATATATCTCCCTGCGTTGGCGACCGGGTTGTTGTTTCAGATGGTGTGATTTCAGAAATATTGCCGAGAAAAAGCGAGTTGATACGTCCTCCGCTTGCCAACCTTGATCTTTTGGTGTTTGTTGTTTCAACCTGTAAGCCATCACCAAATCTTCTGCTGCTTGATAAGTTTATTGCAATATGTATATTCAAGGGTATCAAACCTGTTATTGTTATCACAAAGTCGGATATAAAAGAAGATAGATCTATAGCAGAAGTGTATAACAATTCAGGTGCAGAGGTCTTTGTTGCTGATTATTCCGATGAAGCAAGTATTAAACAGATATATGACAGGCTTGCAGGATGTATGTGTGCGTTTACAGGAAATACAGGCGTTGGCAAATCGACTTTGCTTAATCATCTTGATAATAAAAATATCCGAGCAACGGGAGAGATAAGCCATAAGCTCGGCAGAGGCAGACATACAACGCGTCATGTTGAAATGTTTGAAATGAAAAATAAGGCTCTTATTGCGGATACACCAGGTTTTTCTACCTTTGAAACAAATAAATATGATATAATTCTCAAGAATAGGCTTGCAGAATGTTTCAATGAATTTGAAAGCTTTGTTGGAAAGTGTCGTTTTCCCGATTGTTCTCATACAAAGGAAAAAGGCTGTGCTGTGATTGAGGCAGTTAATGATGGGATAATTCCGAGATCACGTCATGAAAGCTATCTTGAAATGTATGAGGAAGCAAGGCATATAAAGGAATGGGAAATAGGTAAATGAACGAATGCTATATAATCGGCGGAGCTGCTCCGGGCAGCTTTGATTTTGTCAACATCGGCAAGTCATCTTTTATTATTGCGGCAGATGGCGGAGTGGAGCTGCTTGACAGCTTCGGTGTTGTTCCCGATATTATAATGGGAGATTTTGATAGCTGCAATGATATTTCAGGATATGATTGCGATGTAATCTCTTTTCCTCCGGAAAAGGATGATACCGATTTGATGCTCGCTGCAAAAAAAGCTTTGGAGCTTGGTTTTACAAGGATAACGCTTCTCGGAGTAACAGGTGGCAGGCTTGACCATACTCTGGCGGCGATACAAACGCTTGAATTCCTTTACGAAAATGAAGCAGACGCAGTGATTCTTGATGATAAAAATGCTGTATGTATTCAAGGAAAGTGTGTAAAAGAATATAAACCTGAAAAAAAATGCTATCTGTCAGTGCTTGCGTTGACGGATAAAGCAGTAGTATCCGAAAAAAATGTAAAATATCCGATTGAACAGTATTCTCTTTCAAGAGGTATTCCCATCGGGATAAGCAACGAATTTACAGAAAAAACAGCGGAAATCGAGGTTTTTGAAGGGAAGATACTCGTTATCTACTCAAAAAAATGAAAATTTGTAACAGAATAAGCTGATCTGCATAATATAAATCAAACAGTTTTTTATCAAACAATGGAGGATATATTATGAAGGTTGTAGTTATCAGAAGTCCAAAGCTGCTTGCAAATGTTTTCAGAATAATTTTTAAAATCAAGAAAGATGATGCGGACAATTAACGGCAAAGCCGCCTGGGTTATTCCTTAGGCGGCTTTTTTTTATTTTTTATATTGGCAAGGGGAGAAGCGTCCATTGCTTTTTTCAGACCTTCATTTGAAACGTGTGTATATATTTCAGTGGTCGAAATGCTCTTATGACCAAGTATTTCCTTTAGCATAAGGGTATCGACATTTCCATGCTGATACATGAGAGTTGCGGCAGTATGACGGAGCTTATGAGTTGATAAGCCTCGATTGTCAAGGTTGCTGTCACGAAGCGCATTGTCAACAATTTGCTCAACACGTCTGTTGCAAAGCCTTGAGCCTTGTTTGCTTAAAAATAATGCGTCATGTTCCTTTGGTGATGGCTTTCTTGACGGCAGATATGTAACAATAGCGTCCGCACAAGCGTCATTAATGTGGATTATACGTTCCTTATTGCCCTTCCCAAGCAGTCGCATTGAACGCTCATCAAGATTTATATCCTGAATATTAAGTCCGACAAGCTCGCTCAGACGCATTCCGCAATTGATAAATAGAGTTACAATGCAATAATCTCTTAAATAATAAGGATCTTCAACATTCATATTTTCAAGCAGATTGATACTCTCATCAAGTGTAAGAAATTTTGGCAGATGTTCATGCATTTTCGGATAATCAACATCCTTTGTAGGATCTGACTCAATAAGTCCAAGATCACGATATAAGCATTTGAAAAAAAGCCTTAATGATGCAAGCTTGCGATGTCGGGTTTTGGCTGTATTGCTTCTTTCGGAGGCGACATAATTAAGATATTGAAGTATATCAAGCTTGGTAAGCTTTTTCAGGTATTCCAATGGTATATCCGCAATTTCTATCATACTGAATTTAGTGTCGGGCTTGACATCTCCGTTCATTATTTTAAGATATCGCAAAAAAATACGCAGATCGATATAATAAGCTTCTATGGTTTTTTCTGCTTTAAGCAGAACTACACGTTGATATGTGAAAAAATCATTAAGAAAGTATGGACATTTCTGTGGGTCGATTTTTCCTATTGTAATCACTTCCTATTTTTTATCATACATTTACATTGTAATATGAAAAAAAATATTTGTCAAGTCGGAAAATTTTATTAAAACTATGGTAATTTATAAAAAAATGTGTTATAATTAAAATGATAATCTAGATGCGCATATATGCGCCGAATATTTTTTGGAGTTGATATATTTGAAAATAAGCTATAAACGTGAAAAGATAGCAGATGGAATACATTTCAGTACGATATGCAATCCTAATCTGAAAACAAACAGTATTGTTATTAACCTTATCTGCCCCTTATCCGAAGAAACAGCCTCGTTAAATGCGGTTTCGTCATATTTTATTTCAGATAGCAACAGAGAATTCCCATCACTGGCGGAGTTAAGTTCAAGGCTTGAAGAATTATACGGTGCCAGAATAAAGGGTACAGTATGCGGTTCAGGAGATAATCAGTTTATTACGATGATCTGTTCCTGTATAAACGACCGCTTTACCTTTGATAATGAAAAGGTTACACAAGAGCTTGCTAATGTATTCCTTGGTTGTGTGCTTGATCCGCATATTGACGAAAATGGTTTTTATGCTTCTGATTTTGCTCTTAAAAAGCAAGAATTGATAGATGATATCGATGCGTCGATAAATGAAAAACGTTCCTATGCTTTAAGTCAGGCAGCTAAGATAATATTTAAGGGTGAGCCTGCTGAGGTGAGAGTTAAGGGCGAACGTTGCAGTGCTGAAAATATGACAAGCAGTTCCGCATATGCTCAATATAAAAATATGCTGAAAACAGCTCAAATTGAAGCATTTTTTGTTGGCGGTGGCAATGCAGACGAAATCAGGAAGCTTGCAGCTTCAAGGCTTTCCGTTCTTGAACGCAGTTATAGGGGGGATTGCCATTCTGAAGTTTCATCATTAAAGACTTCTCCCGAAGTTATTACGGAAGAGCTTGACGTTGCACAGTGCAAAATGGTTCTTGCTTTTAAATCTAATAACGCAGATTATTTTGCAACAAAGCTTATGAACGCTATTTTTGGCGGTACGGCATTTTCAAAGCTATTTCTTAACGTCCGTGAGAAGCTTAGTCTTTGTTATTATTGCTCGTCGGGATTTAATTCACTGAAAAACGTTATAACTGTTGACAGCGGAGTTGAAGAAGCGAATATAGAAAAGGCGAGGGAAGAGATCCTGCATCAGTTTGAGCATGTTCAGAATGGTGATTTTGACGAAAAGGAAATAAATGAGGCTCGACTTGCGCTTGTAAATTCACTGCGCGGCGTCAGCGATAGTGCTGCAAGCATTGTTGATTGGTATAACGGACAGATCTTAAAGAATACCGAATATTCACCCGAGGACGAAATAGAAATGCTTGAAAAAGTAACTAAAGAAGATATAATCAGAGCGGCAAAATCCTTTAAGCTTGATACAGTGTATGTTCTTAAGGGAAAGGAGAATACCGATAATGAATAAAGAAGTTATAAAAAATGCCCGTACAGGTGAGGAATATACTCTTATCAGGCACCAGACAGGACTTGACATATATATCTGGAAAATGGAAAATTTCAGCACAACATATGCCCTTTTTGGAACAAAATACGGTTCTATAAATACCAAGTTTAAAACAAAAAACGATCTCGATTTTATAACCGTTCCTAATGGTATCGCACATTATCTTGAACACAAGCTTTTTGAGAATGAGGACTGTGATGTGTTCAGTCTTTACGCAAAAACAGGAGCTTATGCAAATGCCTATACTTCATTTGACAGAACCTGTTATCTTTTTTCTGCAACCAATAACGTTTACGAATCTCTTGAAATATTGCTTGATTTCGTTCAGAAGCCATATTTTACAGAGGAAACAGTCCGTAAGGAGCAAGGTATCATCGGGCAGGAGATCCGTATGTACGATGATAATGCAGGCTGGCGTGTATTTTTCAATATGCTTCAGGGAATGTATCATAATCACCCCGTAAAAATAGATATCGCGGGTACTGTTGAGAGCATTGCACAGATAAATGCGGAGCTGCTTTATAAATGCTATTATACTTTTTATAACCTTAACAATATGGTTTTATCAATTGCAGGTAATGTTGATATTGATAAAGTGCTTGAAGTATGTGACAAATGCCTGAAGCAGAATGAAAATATTGGGCTTGAAACCGCCTTTGAGTATGAACCTGAAACAGTATGCAAAAAAGAGGTTGTGCAGAAGCTTGAAATTGCAATGCCTATGTTCAATATTGGATTCAAAGCAAAGCCGGAAAATGGTGTTGCAGGATTAAAGGCTGAAATTGAAACCAATTTTGTCCTTTCACTTATGTCAAATGAGAGCTCGGAGTTTTATAAAAAACTATACAATGATGGAATTATTAACTCAACCTTTTACAGCGAGGTATTTATGGGTGATGGATATTTCTGCTCAGTTTTTGGTGGAGAAGCAAGAGATCCCAGACTTATCCGTGATAAAATAATTGATGAAATTGAACGCTGCAAGCGTGAAGGACTTGATAAAAAACGTTTTGAGACAATAAAAAAAGCATATTACGGCTCGCTTATCAAAAGTCTTGACGATCCTGAAAGCCTGGCAACATTTATGCTTAACTATGGTATGGAGGGTCTTTCGGCATTTGATAAGATCGACGCAGTTGCAAATTGTACCTTTGAAGATGTAACTGAAAGACTTATGAAGCAGTTTAATACTGAAAATGTTACACTTTCAATAATTGACCCTGTTAATCCCAAGGGGGCCGAAAATGACTAAGGCAGAATGGAATACGCTTTCCTTTCCGAAGCTTGGTTGGGAGTTTCCTGTGTATAATACCGCATTTACTATATTTGGCTTTGAAATAAAATGGTATGGTATAATGATAGGAATAGGAATGCTCCTTGCAATTATTTACTGCTATAAACGTATGAAAGCAGTGGGTATTGATTCAGACAGAGCAACGGATGCAATTTTCGGGGGATTCATAGGTGCGATCCTTGGAGCAAGACTTTATTATGTGTTTATGATGTGGGACAGCTACAAGGGTGACATCAAGGCTATTATTTCCATTCGTGATGGAGGACTTGCTATATACGGTGGGATCATTGGAGCATTAGCTGTTGGTCTTATAGTGGCAAAAATCCGCAAGGTTAGGGTTCTTCCGCTTCTTGATCTGACGGGAATGGGCTTTCTTATCGGTCAAGCTTTCGGACGATGGGGGAATTTCTTTAATCATGAATGCTTTGGCAGAAACACCGAGCTTCCATGGGGAATGACAAGCCCGAAAATTGCTGCTTCTCTTGCCGCAAATGCCAGCAGCATTTCAGAGTTTACAGGTGTAACGGTTGATCCGAGCCTTCCTGTTCATCCATGTTTTTTCTATGAGTCGTTTTGGTGTCTTATCGGCTTTATAATTCTTCATTTATATTTCAGGCATAGAAAATTTGACGGTGAGCTTTTTGCAATGTATATCTGCTGGTATGGTGCAGGAAGGTTTTTCATTGAGGGACTTCGCACGGACAGCCTTATGATAGGTCATTTGAGAGTTTCACAGCTTGTTGCAGCTGTCAGTGTTATAGTGGCACTTGCTGTAATAATTGCAGTACATTCAAAAATTAAAGCAGACGGAAAGTATATTCTTTATAAGGATACAGCGGAATCTAAAGAGATACTTGCGACAGCTGAACGTAAAAATGAAGAATATAAACAAAAAAAGCTTGAACGAAAAAATGTAGCTCTTAAAAAAGAAGATAAAATAATCGATGATGAAACGGAGGAAAACGAAAATGGCACAGATAATTGACGGAAAGGCTATTTCAGCAGCAGTTAAGGAGCAGGTCAAGCAGGAAACACAGATTCTTAAAGAAAAAGGAATTTCTGTTGGACTTGCAGTAGTTATAGTTGGAAATGATCCGGCTTCAAGGGTTTATGTTAATAACAAGAAGAAGGCATGCGAAGCTGTCGGTTTTCAGTCATTTGAATATGCACTTCCCGAGGAAACAACACAGGAAGAGCTTATTGATTTAGTTAAGAAGCTTAATAATGATGAAAAAGTAAACGGTATCTTAGTACAGCTTCCTTTGCCAAAGCATATAAACGAAACGTCTGTTATCAATACTATCGTTCCCGAGAAGGACGTTGACGCTTTTCATCCTGAAAATGTTGGGCATATTATGATAGGCGACTACAAATTCCTGCCCTGCACGCCGGCAGGTGTAATAGAAATGCTCGATCACTGCGGAATTGAAATTGACGGCAAGAATTGTGTTGTTATCGGCAGAAGCAATATTGTCGGAAAGCCTATGTCTATGCTTCTTCTAAAAAGAAACGGAACTGTTACGATTTGTCATTCAAGAACAAAGAATCTTGCTGAGATATGCCGTAATGCGGATATACTTGTTGCGGCTGTCGGAAAAGCAAATTTTGTAACTGCGGATATGGTAAAGGATGGAGCAGTTGTTATAGACGTTGGAATGAATCGTCTTGAAAACGGAAAGCTTTGCGGTGATGTTGATTATAGTGCTTGCTTTGATAAGGCGGGTTATATAACTCCTGTTCCTGGTGGTGTTGGTCCTATGACAATTGCAATGCTTATGAAGAATACACTTACATCGTCGAAAAAGAAAAACAATATTGAATAATGAGATCCTCCCTTGTCAAAAATGTCAAGGGAGGTATTATTATGTTAAAGAAATTAATGATCATTTTGACAATAGCGACCGTCTTTTCATTTTTTTTAGTTATAAGGATAGCGATTATATGTACCAACAGGGAGGTAATAGAAGCTGTATCAACAAACGGACATTATGTTCTCCGTGAAAAATGTGAATATGCGTCTATTCTTGATAAAAATGGTGTTCGGCTTAATAATAGGGGAACAGAATATGTAGCAGTGCTTGATCCGCATAATGTGAATTCACTTTCAGTGTTGAAATATGCTACAGACAGTGAAATGTTCAACAGGGGAATGTCAGGCAATCTTCCTTTCTTTTGTAAGGTTATATCTGAAAATATAAGGAATATAACTGTTTACAGACGTACTGTAAGAACGGAAAGTGACCAGCCTGCACGACATATCGTTGGTTATACATCTGACGGAAAAGGAATGTGCGGTTTAGAGCTTGCATTTGATGATTTTCTTCGCAGTAATTATACCGAAAATCGTGCTGATTTTTGTGTAGACGCAAAAGGTATGGTGCTTGTTGGACTTGAAAATGAAAAAACTATTCCAAAATCTATTGACAGTGGAGTGTTGACAACTCTTGATATTGATATCCAGCGGATATGTGAAAATGCGTTCAGAAACAGTGGTTATAATAAGGGCGCAGTTATTATTATGGATGTTTCAAATGGTGATATTATCAGCTGTGCAAGCTTTCCCGAATTTGACCCCGAAAATCTGTCAGAAAGCCTTGACAGTGAGGATTCACCTTTTATAAATCGAGCATTTTCCGCATATAGTGTAGGTTCGATTTTTAAGCTTGTAACAGCAGCGGCAGCACTTGAAGCTGGAGTCAGCGAAGATTACAGCTATAATTGCGACGGCTCAATTGATATTGACGGACAGGTCTTCAATTGCCATAAGTGGGGAGGACATGGCGAAATTTCTATGCAGGAAGCAATGGTCAGCTCATGTAATCCATATTTTATTGCATTAAGTGAAGCTCTTTCTCCTGATTTGCTTTATAAAACAGCAGAAGACCTTGGTTTTGGAACAGGAACAGAGCTTGCCGATGGAATATATTCCGATAGTGGATATCTTCCAAATGTATATGAGCTTAAAATAAAAGCTGAAAAGGGAAATTTTTCCTTTGGTCAAGGTAAGCTTACAGCTACACCCTTACAAATATGCAGATTGACCTGCGCAATTGCAAATAATGGTATACTTCCGCATATTGATCTTGTTAATGGACTGCGTACAGACGGAAATGACGAGTTTTTTATAAAAGAAAAAGGTGAAAGGGTGATTTCTCTGCGTACCTCTTTAAAGCTGAAACGTTATATGTGTGGAGTTGTTACTGCTGATAATTCACAGTCCTTTTCCGAGCTGATAGATTGTGCCGGAAAAACATCAACGGCACAAACAGGCAGATTTGACGAAAATGGAAATGAATTCATGAATTGCTGGTTTACGGGGTATTTCCCATCACTTTCACCCAAATATGCAGTAACTATTCTTGTTGAGGGCGGTATATCGGGAAATGTCAGCTGCGGTCCGATATTTAAAGAGATCGTTGAAAAAACAGTATTTTATGAAAAATAAAAAAACGCTGATTGACACATTTCAATCAGCGGATCTTATATTCAAAGCACCTGTTTATTGATATTTTAATCCTCATCAAAATTACCTGGAATATTAAGCTGTTTTACAGGAATTCTCTTAAGCGGAGAATACAGATATTTTGAACACTGTGATGTACCGTCAACAAGTCCTCGTTTTTCACAAAGAACCTTACCTCCGTCCTTTGCCCTTGTTCCAAATGTACAATACTCACATCTGGGGGGGATGTTGTTGCCGAAATACTTCTTTTTAGCCATTGAGAATCATTTCCTTTCGAGAGTTCACACTACATTTCAAGTACATTAATT
>CAZUDC010000031.1:0-13806 GCA_964619105.1 uncultured Ruminococcus sp. | reverse complement strand
GGTGAACATAATACAGGCAGGACCTATCAATGCTCCGACAAACAATGTTGTTGCGTTCCAGAAAATAATAAGCAGTTCAATCACGATTATCACAAGCAAAAGAACCGTTCTGCCAAAGAATTTCATTCCTATTCTGAATGAGTTTTTTATGGAATTAATCACTGTATTATCATATCTTGCAAGGAGAGGAAAGACATACAGCAAACAGAATATAAAAATATACGCTGAAAAACAGCCCATTATCAGAAGTCCGATGCTTCCGTTTTCCATTGAGTTATAAATCTGAAAATCAAGATAGACTGATATAAAGCATATTGGCGGCAAAAGTCCTATCAATATCCCCTGCTTCCAGTTTTCCTTAAATGCCTTCCAAAAATCCTTTATAACGTCACCCTCCTGATCCTCCGACATTCGCAAGAGAACCGAAAATGCGGCGATCGTGCTTCCGCCTATGGTAAATATCGGTATACAAAACAACACCCACATTACATTCAGCTTCAAAATATCCCAAAGCCTTTGCATGAACTGATAAAATGGACTGTCAATACTAAAAAACTTCATTGATACCTCCGAAAAAGGAAACGGGATCTCTTTACGAAACCCCGTTTTTTATTTAGTGCGTACTCCCTGATCGATGTCTGCTTTTCCCACCACTATGGGCGCAAAGGTGAAAAAATTTTTAGAAAAAAGTCAAAAATCCTTGCACCCAACAACCGAAATATTGCTCCGAAGCAAAGCTTCTACGCACTATCTTGGTCATTGAGCAGACATAATTTATCCCTTAACTGCACCGAGCATAATACCCGATTCAAAATACCTTTGCATAAACGGATATACAAGCATGATCGGAATAATTGTTATCATTGAGATCGTATATTGGATTATCTTTGTATTCATCGCACCCGTAAGAGCTGCGGCATCCGAGCTTGACGTTGCTCCGTTTACCATTGCGCTAAGATTTGACGACTGATTAAGATATACATAAAGTCTATGCTGAACTGTATAAAGCTCAGGTGAATTTGAGTTATAGATAAGTGAATCCTGAAATGAATTCCAATGACCTACCGCACCGAAAATTGCAATTGTTGCAAGGATAGGCTTTGAAAGCGGCCATATGATCTTGTAAAATATCTTCCAATAGCCTGCACCGTCAATGAATGCACTTTCCTCGATTTCTCCGGGGATAGACTCAACATAGGTCTTAACAAGAATGATATTGTAAGGAGAAACAATTGCAGGAATGATATAAACGAGGAACGAATTTGTAAGTCCGAGCATTGAAAGATTGAGGTATGTAGGGATAAGACCTGCATTAAAATACATTGTGATAACAAGGAATCTGTACCACAGCTTTCTATGCCACATTTCATTCTTTGTCATAAGATAGCCTGCGAGTGCAGAAGCAAATACCATAAGAACCGTACCGATGAGAGTTCTTAAAATTGTGATGACAAAGGAATTCCAAAGATCGTTTACATTCGCCATCATGATATAGTTCTGAATGGTTATCTGCTGGGGAAGAAACGTAATTACGCCCTTTTTTACAAGCTCATTATTTGAAATGGTATTAATGAAAATATAGTAAAATGGGAAAATACAGCTGAGAGTGAATACAATGAAAAACAGATAGTTCAGAATATTGAACACTATGTCACCAGGAGTCAGCTTGATTTTCGTGGTATGCTTTTTAAAATATTTTTCCTCGGCTTTCATAGCCTTTTTTTCTTCACGAGTCATTTCAAACTGCCTCCTTATACAATGCTCTCGCCACGAACAAGCTTAGAAACGCCGTTAGCGGCAAAAAGAAGAATTACGCTGATAATAGACTTGAGCATACCGATAACGGTTGAAATCGGAATAAGTCCGCTTGTGATACCAAGGTTATAAACGTAAAGATCGAGAACCTCGATCGAGCTTTTATTGATGGAGTTGGAGAATACAAGGTACTGCTCCATACCGTTTGAAAGAATATTCGCAACTGACATAAGGAGAAGAACCATATATGTAGGAATAAGCTCGGGGATTGTTATATACCACATCTTTGCAAATCTTCCTGCGCCGTCAACCGTTGCTGCTTCGTAAAGCTGCTGGTCGATACCCGAAATGGATGCAATATAGATGATCGCACTCCAGCCAAGTCCTTTCCAAAGTCCCCATGCAAGCATCTTTAGCCACATATGTGAATCGCTCAGGAGGTAGTTTGTCATAGTCGGATGTCCGATAGATGTAAGGAAGGTATTGATAAAGCCGTCTGTTGAGAAGATAGCGAGCGCTATTGCATAAACAAGAACCCAGCTGATAAAGTTAGGGATCGTTGTAAAGGTCTGAACTACTCTTCTGAAGGTAGTATTCTTGATTTCCGAAAGAAAGATAGCGAACACCATAGGTATCCAGCTTGTTGCGATACCAAGTCCGCTCATTGCGAGAGTATTCTTGATAACTCTTACAACGTCCTTTCTTGTTGCCGCTGTATTGAAGAGTGACTTGAACCATTTAAGTCCAACAAACTTGTCCATTGTGAGCGTTTCACCCGACTTATAATCGAAGAAAGCATATCTCCAGCCGAACAGCGGCAGATAGCAGAACACAAATGCAAGAACAAGGATCGGGAGCATCATAAGGAAAAGTCTGTACTTTGGAGCCATATCAGGCTTATCTCCCTTATTTACAGGAATAAGCACAAGCTCTGCAACGGAAACCAACAGCGTCACAGCCGCAAGTACGACATAGAGCCAGAATATGCCCGGAAAAATCGGATTAACCTTTTCTATTCTCTCCGATGTAAGAATCATCTGATAGGAACGATTGATACCGATAAGAGCGCAAAATTCAAAAACTGCACCGCTGATAGCGAAAAGAGTACTCATTTTCTTGAGCTTAAAGTTTCCAAGCGACATACATGCACCGATTATCATAACAATAACAGCAAATATTATGATAAGGCTGCTTGCGTTAAGTAGTCTGAAAGCTGATTCGGGAACCCAGCCCCTTGAAAAAGAACGTCCTAAATTGGTCGTAAGGGTATCATAAGAAACACCGCATGTAAAAAGCGACATATTCTTATTGATCTGATCCGTTATTTTCGCCGCGTTGAACGTTGGGAAAAAGAGGATAACGATATTAACTATTACGGACGCTCTGACAAACCAGAAAAGAACGTCGCATAGCCTTTCACGGGGTGAACGGGTATCCATCGTCCTCCCTCCGAAGCGTTGTGATGCACTGAAAGCATCTAACATTTTACTGCACCTCCAAGATTGGGAATAACCGTTTTACAAAAACAACTTGATTATTCCGTATAAATATGCTACAATGTAAATAAATTATATCACAATTTCATCACTTTTTCCATAACAAAAGCGACATTTTTTAGCACAATAATGACATAAACAAAACAATGTAAAAACTAAACCGTTTTCATTGTCAAAAATCACGAAATACAAGGGACTTTTAAGCTATGAAGGAATTTAAACTCAATGATTTCATCGGGGAAAGCTCTTTTCCCTTTCATATTCAACAGGATATTCATGAAAATACCTTTCCTACGCACAGCCACACAGATTTTTTTGAGCTTGTGGTTGTCATCGGCGGAAGTGCTACCCATATAATTGACGATGAATGCTCCCCGATTAAAAAAGGTGATGCTTTCGTTGTAGGGACAGAGCTATCGCATGGTTTTTCCGAGGCTGTTGACTTCAAGATATGCAATATTATGTTTTCCTTCAATGAATTTTTCGGCGGTAGCTCGGATATATGCTCATCAAAGGGCTTTCGTTCGCTTTTCTGCGGCAAAATTCCCAACAGGCTCACTCTCCCACCGGAGGAATTTCTGCGTGTATGTGAGATACTTAAGGTTTTACAGACGGAATATCTTTCAGGCTCTGACGGAAAGGAAACACTGCTGCGTTCCTATTTTATGCTTCTGACTGTGACGCTTTCACGGCTTTTCACTTCAAAGGAAACGGGTAAGACGAGAAGCATTGAAAATATAACAGCGGCGGCTGAATTTATTGAAAGAAATTACACGGAAAGACTTACGCTTGACTCGATAGCAAGTGTTACTCACTACTCGTCAAGGCATTTTGTACGTATTTTTACTGAAACCTATCATCAGACTCCCCAGGAATACATTCTTTCTCTCCGACTTCGCCGCGCCTGCCGACTGCTTGAAGAGGGAGAGCTTTCTATTGAGGAAACAGCTCAGCAAAGCGGCTTCGGAGATGGAAATTACTTCTGCCGTGTATTCAAAAAGCATATGAATATAACTCCAAGTGATTATCGCCGCAGGCACACTGTAAACAACCGAAAGGACTAATAATATGACAAAAAAGGAACGTGCAGGGCTTGCTGTTACAGAGCTTGAAAAAGTATATCCCGAAGCAATATGCTCACTTGAATACAAAGAACCATATGAGCTTATGATCGCCGCAAGGCTCTCCGCACAATGCACTGACGCAAGGGTTAACATCGTCACAAGGGAGCTTTTTTCGCGCTTTCCAACGCTCAAAGACTTTGCTGAGGCTGACGAAAATGAAATTGCCGAGATCATCAAGCCCTGCGGATTATACAAAACCAAGGCAAGGAGCATATCGGAAATGACAAAAAAGCTTTACTTTGAGCTTGATGGAAAAATCCCAGATACTATTGAAGAGCTTACAAAGCTTTCGGGTATAGGCAGAAAGACTGCCAACCTTATTATGGGTGATATTTTCCACAAGCCGGCTGTTGTCACTGACACTCATTTTATAAGAATATGCGGCAGGCTCGGACTAACCTATGAAACAGAGCCAAAAAAAGTTGAAATGGCGATGAAGAAGCTGCTTCCCGAGGATAAAAGCTCTGATTTCTGCCACAGAATAGTTGTTTTCGGTAGAGAATACTGCACCGCACGAAACCCCAAATGTGATATATGTCCTTTACGGGAAAAGCTTGGAAAATGTAAAATCGGAGATATAAAATGAACAAATTTGATGTTTTAAAGAATTATTTCGGTCATGATGATTTTCGCAGCGGTCAGTCTGAAATCATTGACAATATACTTTCGGGAAATGATGTTCTTGGCATCATGCCGACAGGCGCTGGAAAATCCATATGCTATCAGGTTCCTGCGATGCTTCTTAATGGTATAACCATTGTTATTTCGCCGCTTATTTCTCTTATGAAGGATCAGGTTGAAAGCCTTATACAAAATGGCATTCCTGCCGCATACATAAACAGCTCGCTTACTGCTGCACAATATTATGAAACGCTGCGGAAAGCATCAAACGGCAGTTACAAGCTTATTTACGCCGCACCCGAACGGCTTATGACAGAAGATTTTCTTGAGTTTTCCAAAAAATGCAAAATAGCCATGGTAACTGTCGATGAATCACATTGTGTTTCACAATGGGGTCAGGATTTCCGTCCAAGCTATCTGAAAATCAGCGAATACATATCAAAGCTCCCAAAGCGTCCGATAGTAAGCGCATTTACTGCCACTGCGACGGAGCACGTCAGGGAGGATATTTCACAGCTTCTCGGTTTACATTCACCATTTACGATAACAACAGGCTTCGACAGACAGAACCTTTATTTTGAGGTACGAAGACCTGCTGAAAAGCTTAATGAGCTGCTTAAAATAGTTGAAGAGAATAAGGGAAAAAGCACCATTATATATTGTGCAACAAGGAAAAAGGTCAAACGGGTTTACGACCAGCTTTGCGAGAAGGGTTATCCCACTGCTATTTATCATGCAGGACTTACCGACGAGGAACGCCGCCGCAATCAGGACGATTTTCTCTACGATAAGGCAACGGTGATGGTTGCGACAAATGCGTTCGGCATGGGCATTGATAAATCCAACGTTTCACTCATTATACACTATAATATGCCGAAAAACATCGAAAGCTATTATCAAGAGGCAGGCAGAGCGGGACGTGATGGAGAGCCTGCAAGCTGTATTCTGCTTTACAACGGTCAGGACGTTGCTCTTGCACGTTTTCTTATTGAAAATTCAAGTGAGGATAATGACGGACTTACCGATAAGGAAAAAGCGGAAATAAAGAAGCGTGATCTTGAACGTCTGAAGCAGATGACATTTTACTCAACAACAAATGACTGCCTGCGTGCAGGTATTCTCCGATATTTTGGTGAAAAGCCCCCGTCCTTCTGCGGACACTGTTCAAACTGCTGTACAAGCTTTGAAACTGCCGATATAACCATAGAGGCACAGAAGATCATAAGCTGTGTTTACAGGATATACAATCACAGCGGAACATACCTCGGAAAAGCGGCTGTAACGGATATTCTGCATGGCTCAAAGGCTGAAAAGCTTCTAAAAAGAGGTTATGATACGCTGTCTACCTACGGCATAATGGCAGATACTCCTGTTCACAGAATTCGTCTTATACTTGATCATCTTATTGAAAAGGGATATCTTTCTGTACGTGAGGGCGAATATCCTGTTGTCGTACCGACAGAATTATCCACAGCTGCAATAAGGTCCGGGCAGCAATTTGAAATGAAGCTGCCAAAGGAAAAGAAGCCTGCTGTCATACGCAAGGAAAAAGCTCCCGGGTATCCTATCAACGAGGAGCTTCTCAAAAAGCTCAAGCTTCTTCGTCTGAAGATAGCGTCCGATTCAAGGATCCCCGCATATCTTGTTTTCACTGACGCAACGCTTCGCGATATGTGCAAAAAGCTGCCAAAATCAAAGGAAGAGCTGCTCTCTGTTTCAGGAGTTGGACAAAAGAAATGTGACAGCTATGGTCAGTCTTTTTTAGATGAGATAAACAGCTTTACTGAATAATAAACAGCTTCAGGCTATGGTATTTTCCAAAGCTTGAAGCTGTTTTTCATTGCCACGGGACGGGAAAACCGTTCTCAACAAGTTTATTTCGTTTTTTTATTAAGTATACTCTTATATTCCTCCAGTGCCTTTTCTGCTTGTTCGGGAGAAATATCATATCCTCCATAGCAGGAAAGCTCAAAAGTGGTTACAAGCGTATCGGCGGATATTCCCGTTTTTTCAAACACAATAGAATGTATTTCCCTTGGAGTAAGGACGGAAAGCTCCGTTTCTGCTTTAAGACGCGGAGCAAGCCTTTTACAAAGCCTGTTATAGGTCAGTATGACTGCACTGTTACTGTTAACGTGACGGACACGGATCGAAAAAATAAACTCATCTATGGCAGGCATAAATATTATCGTCAGCAATATCAGCACTCCGAACAATACGATAACAACACCTGTTACAAAGACCGATAAATAATCATCTTCGGTATTTTCTTCATCAGAGCCGCCGCTTGAATCGGCAGAGTTGCCGCTGACAGTCGGTTCATAGATCGTCCAGCCTGCGCCAAGGATATAAACCTCGGGATAAGCGTGTGCATTATCTGTTTTAAGACTGTAAGCATCCTTTGATATTTCCTCGCCGCTGTTAAAGCCCTCGACGTAACGCACTGAAAGTCCTGCCGCTCTTGCAAGCAGGCTATAAGCTGTTGCAAAATCTGAGCAGGTTCCTCTTTTGCTCTCAAAGATAAAATACTCGGGAGTATCCAGTTCCTCGGGTGCTTTATATCCAAGGTCATATAAAAAGCTTCCGTCATTGAAAAAGGCTTCTATCGCTTCGGCTTTTTCATAATCATAGTTAAGTCCCGATGTAAGCTCATCGGAAAGAGCCTTTATTCTCTCGGAAGCTGTTCCGCTTTTATCCTCATAGACTTCATTCTGCACGACGCTGAGAAATGCCTTAGCTGTTTCCTTTGAAGCCTTTGAAATATCATCCTCCCACAGAATATCACTTAAAAGCATTTGAAAATCATAGCTGCTTATATCACACGCTCCTGCATCAATAAAGCCGCTTTCGTAAGCGTTGTCCTTACTGTAAAAGAGCAGCCCCACTCTTTCATTCACACGAAGATGTGAATACTGCACGCTTGTATTGGTCATAAGCTCGCCGCGATCGGTCCTGAAGGTTTTTGAATAATCATCGTTTCTGCCATTCAAGACAGCATTCACGGTTCGTTGGGGTGAGGGTATATACAATGTCGGATAATCATTCGCTTCAATTTCAGCAGAATAAATTTCCTCATCTGTATTCGCAATTGAGGTCAGCTTTTCAACATCAAACTCATCGGGAAGCTTCCCTCCAAGCTGATAATATTCAATATAAGCCTTGGCAAGTCTGTTCAGGCTCAAAGCCCTTGCGTTATCCTGCCAATAAAGTCGGCAAAGACGTTCAGGAGCTGCGGTCGATGAATACCACCATCTGTTTTCGCTGTCATAGCTGTCAAAAACCTGTATTTTATAGTATTCTCGGCGTTGGGATCTGACGGTAAAAAGCAACCGGCTTTCCATTTCGTTGAAAAGATCGGCATTGCCCGAATGATCGGTATAGCTGCCGTTAATCTGTCCGTAACGTCCGCCGAAGGAGAAGCGTGATGTAAATGCCTCAAATTTTTCATAGTAGGGTGTTTCCTGCGGCTTTGGGACAAGCACGGCAATAAGGATCACAGCCACGGCAAAGTCGATATATCCCACCAGAGAGGACGATTTACCGAATTTCGGCTTATCCTTCTCAGCAGATCGCTTGTAATTATACAGATAGAGTGCAATATCTGCCGCAGAAAGTGCAATGGTATAGAATGTCGGCACAGGCTGGGCAGCCTTAATGAATATTGCACATGGAATAAATGCAAGCAGCGTCAGTACAGACACACGGTATATGCAATGCGTAAAATAATAGACTGCGGAGCTGATAAAAAACGCAAAAAACAATATAAGCGAGAGCATATACTGCCACACTGTATCAACAGTTGCCGCACCTGTCATAAACCATTCAATGAATTCTATTCTGCTCGGGGCTGACATCAATATACCGCCTGTCAGACCTATTACAACCGCCGCCAGAGCGACATAAACAACTCCTCCAAGCACCTTATGAGCCTTGATATAGTCAAAAACAACATAAAACACTGCTGTCAGCAAAAAAGACAGAAGGGCATATCCATTGAAATATGTTTTCAGATAAATATAGCATATTGCAGAGCATATCAGAGAAGAAAACACAAACGGAAGCAGTTTTTTCCTTAAATTATCCGCTGAAAACATAACTCTGCTTATCCTTTCTCTATAAAATCGTCGATTATCACATCAAATTCAGGAAAAGCATTATGCGATATCGCCGTATATTTCAAGCCATACTGTTCAGCCTCGGCAAGCTCTGCGGCAAGTGCTTTATCAGGAATAGGAGTAAAAAGCATAACATTGCCTTTTCTTTCCAATTCACACAGCTTATCGGTGGGAAGTCTTGGATCCGCTTTTTTATTTGAAAATTCATAATATGCCAGAGCTGTACGAAGCCCAGAAAGCTCACCCTCGTCACTGACATTGAAAGAATCAAAGCCGTTTTCGGTGTAAAACCAAACCTCTGCTTCACAGCCAAGCTTATGCAGAGCGAAAACTACTCCAAGAGTTCCTTCGACAGACCTTTCACACAATCGGCGGTCATTTCCACAGCGGTCGATGACGATAGTCTGCCGCATAGCCTCGACTTCATCATCAAGCCTTACATAATATATATCCTTTTTTGATGATAGTTTCCAGTTTATTCGCTTTATCGGGTCGCCCTCGACATATTCACGGTGGGTAAAGCCTGCGTTGCTTCCAAAAAAATTCATACCGTCATTTTCACGGGTATCCTCGCTGTCATCGGAAAATCTGATATCATCAGCCGCTGCACGGATAAACGGACAATCTGCTGAAATTTCTGGAATATCGGGAAAAACATACACCTTTTCGCTATTCTTAAACACATTAACGGAAAACTCTGTCAGCTGCATAAAATCGCTGATATTTACCCTTGCTTCTCCAATATTCAGCGCTCCCCATATATTCGCTGTAAGCGTTATGTCAAAGCTTGCTGTCTGACCCGCTGAAGCTGCGGTAAAAAACTCGTCAGAGCTGTATTCTATTCCGTCAGCCTTTGGAAGATTTATACGGATATTCGACACTGGCAGAAAGCTTTTATTTATGACCTTAATATGAAGTATGAGCGGCTCGCGCTTATAGACAAGCGTTTGCGCAAAGGACATTTCAACCTTTATTTTACCCTTTTTATAGGAAATGTAAGTCATAAGCTGAACTGTCAGCGAAAAGACCAAGGCGGCAGTTAGCATACAGAAAAAGGTCCAGCCTGTATTTGACGAAAGAAAAAGTGCAAACAGCAAGGATAATCCAAGAGCCAGGATATAACCTATAAAACGTATCGTTAAAGAAAAAATCTTTCTCCTCATATACCCTGCTCCGTTGGTACTTTTACCTTTGAAACAGCCGAATCGACAGCCACCCTCGGATCGCTGAACATTGCCTTTCCCTTTGGCGAAAGAATTATCCTATGGGAAAGAACAAGCTCCGCACATTCCTTAACATCATCGGGAGTTACAAAGTCACGCTCATTAATAAATGCCCTCGCCTTTGCGGCTTTGAACAGGGCAATACTTCCTCTCGGACTTACTCCAAGCTTGATATTTTCATCATTTCTTGTTGCTTCGGAAATTGCAACGATATATTTTCTGATATTATCGGCAACACGGATATTCTTGACCTCGTTCTGGATTTCAGCAATATCCTCGGTAGAAATAACGGGAGCAAGCTTAGAAACAGGATTTTCATATTCATTTCGTCCAAGAACAGCGATCTCCTCCTCCTCTGCGGGATAACCCATACTCAATCTCATAGCGAAACGATCCATCTGCGCTTCGGGAAGATGATATGTGCCATAGGTTTCAACGGGATTTTGTGTTGCAAGAACCATAAACGGACGCTCAATACTATGCGTCTGACCGTCTACGCTTATCTGACGCTCCTCCATGACCTCCAGCAGAGCTGACTGTGCCTTTGGTGAGGCACGGTTTATTTCATCAGCGAGAAGGAAGTTACAGAATGCCGCACCTTTTTTATACTCAAATTCTCCTGTTAACTTATTTATCATGGAAAAGCCTGTTATATCCGATGGCATAATATCGGGAGTAAGCTGTATTCTGTTAAAGCTTCCTCCGACAGAGCGTGACAAAGCCGCTGCAAGCTGTGTTTTTCCAACGCCGGGAACATCCTCTATAAGAATATGTCCCTCCATTATAAGCGCAGTAACGGCATTAGTTATGACATCACGCTTGCCGACTATTACCTTTTCGATATTATTAATAAGCAATTCGACACGTTTTTCCATATCTCTCTCCTCACCATATATCTATGATTGTTTCAATAAAGAGCTTGCCCTATCAAATTAAATGAAATTCAGAATTGAATGGAATTCAATTTGATACCAAAAGCATCTTATCTAAGTTATTTTTTCGATTTCATAACAAGTATCGTTGCAAGCACTCCGATCACAGCCGCCATTACAGCGATGACAATTACGAAAACGACATTTACACCACTGCTTTGTGAAGCGGTCTGGACGGCAGCTTCTGTATGTGCCTCTGTCTGAGCTTCAGTTTGTTCAGCTGCGGATACGGTTGTTTCCTCAGTGGCTTCGTTTTCCTCAATTGCTTCTGTTTCAGCTGATGTTACCGTTTCTTCCTCGGTGGGAGCTTCAACGGGATATTCTCCGTCAAGGTCGCCTGTGACCTTAAGGTTATTATACTCCCAGCTGGAATAATTCTCGTCATCATAGACGTGAACGGTTGCTCCAACATTCATAAATGCGCTTGACGAATTAACTGACGGAGCATTTTCAGCATAGACATAGACGTCCTTAAGGCTATTGCAGTCGGCAAAAGCACCATCGCCGATGCTTGTTACAGCAGGTCCTATAATAATCTCGGTAAAGCCGCATTTACTGAAAACGTTTGCAGGGATCTCTGATATTTCGGGTGAAACGATAAAGCTAGTAAATGACTTACAATCACGGAAAGCACTCTCGCCCATTTCGGTGATATTTATGCTGTTGGGCATTTCCGCAAGCAATTCGCAGGCTTCAAAGGCTGATTTTCCGACTTTTCTAACAGTATTCGGCATAGATATTTTTTCCAATGTTCTGTTTCCGCTAAAGGCATTATCGCCTATTTCCTCGGTATTTGAGGGAAGACTGATATATTTCAGGCGATTTCTTGACATCAAGGCATTTTCGGGAACAATTCCATTTTCCGTTTCAGCCTTGGCAAGCTCGACATATTCAAGGTTTGGGATCGCTGTAAGGGCATTCCAGTCATTTGCGGAAAGAGTGCCGTTCATAACACATATTTTGGTGATATAGTTATAATCCGTACCATCTGCGGCTTCTGAAACAGCTTCGGAGAGCCTGCCCGTTTCAAACTCGCTCACGGTAACTGCGGAGCTGTCCTCCTCGGCATAGGAACGTATTGATGACTGTATCGGCAGGATAAGTATACCAACTGCAAGAGCCGCCGCAAGAACTATCATAAGTATTCTGAACGGCAGGCTTTTCTGTGGTGCGGAATAATTCTTCTGCTGTGTAGCTCTTTGATTCTTTTTTGGTTTTGGCATAGCTTTAGCTGTCCTTTCTTATGTAGGATTTTTTACAGAAAAATGCCCTGCTATCTGAATTTTATCGGGCGTAAAAAGGAAAACATCGGTCGTCAGAGGAGATTCCGATTTTTTATATTCACGGACTATCTCCTTACCGAGCTTTTCCAGAATATTATTGGTGATATTTTCAAGAATGATAAGACTTTCGCAGGAAGGCGCCACAACAAGGAACTTCGCTCCTATATATTCATAGACCACACGGCGGAAATCGTTGCAAAGCATAAACGAAACACCCAGACGCCGGCAGGGTATATCAAATTCCATAGCGGTAACATCCTCGGTAAGGTCAGTTTTCTTTACCTTGGTTTTTGCAAGCAGTCTGCACATATTTCTATCGGCGACAGAGAAGATCACCTCTCGCGGCATACCCCAGCGTTTTGCAATGTTTTCATCAAAGCTGTGCAGCGTCATATCGTCTGACGTATATACGATCGTTTTATACAAGCCTCCGACAAATTCGGCAGCTATCATATTGGGTTCGATGTCTTTTTCTCTTATCACAGCAAGCCGCAGGAACTCCTGACCGTTGTTAAAGGTCATCATACGTCTTTCCATATCACATTCACGCTCAATTCTTGAAATCATTTCATCGAGCCGTTCGGGAGCTGCTTCATATTCACGGCGTTCCCTGCTTATATCGACGGTAAATCCGTCCGCAATAGTATAATAATCTCCGATTTTTTCGGTTATAACAAAATTATGCCGTTTCATCGCATTTTTAAATTCCGAACCGAATTTATCCTTTTTCAGCATATCATTCAGCCTGTCCATCAAGCTGTTCAACCGCAGCACCTCCCCACATATACATCCATTATATCACAATTATTCCCGCTTGTACAGATTTTACAGAAATTTTTTAACAAAAAAGCAACCCCGAAAACAGGATTGCTTTTTAATGGCTTTTATCCCTCAACTGATCTTGAAAGCCATACATAAGCGATATCGAGAGCCTCATAAAGACTGTTTTTCTCGCTCGTTTTGACTATAGCGTCCATCGGAGAGAGCTTTTCATCGGTTGCCATTTTATAAACCTTGATCTTCTTTGCGACATCAAGGTTTCCGATTCTTTCCGTGTCCTTAATATCCATCATAACAACGTAATCATCATACATATTTCCGTAATAAATTGTGTTGTCTTTTCTCACAAGAGGGAGTCCCTTATAGGACAGGTAATCTTTTTTTTCAGCCATTGTAAATCCTCCTTTGTGCAACTGAAACGTCATTTTAAATCCTGTACCATAATATTATATCATACAATATTAATAAAATCAATAG
>CAZUDC010000030.1:0-14168 GCA_964619105.1 uncultured Ruminococcus sp. | reverse complement strand
AACCGCCGTTAAAAAAATACGGCGGTTTTTTTGTCGCAAATGTAGAAAATGGGCAATTATGCTTATTTTCTGCGGCTTATTTTGTCAAATACGGTGTTGACAATGAGCGGAAAATGGTGTATTATTATAAAGAGTATCAGCGATGTGTAGTTTTGGCTGATAATAAATTCTGCCGTGCTTGCGGCAATAGGAGAATAACCGCAGCTATGTATTTCGGAAGTGTAAAATTCTTTAAGCATCTTATATATACCGTCATTGTTCTTGTGATAGCATTTATCATAGGCTGTACGGCTGTATTCGGATTTAAATATTATAATTTAAAAAAAGAAAACAAAGAGCTTGTGCAGGATGTTATGTCCTCCGAATGGAGAACGAACAGCACTACTCTTGAAGAGTATTATCTGCATATGGCTTCTGACGGCTATACCGCAAAGGATATTTTCGATTTTCTTTCGGAAAACGAGGTCGAAGCAACGAATGACTTTGCCGAAAAATACATTGCCGAAAATCCCGATAAATTTGCTCCGACCGCAGAGGATACAGGAAGTGAAGCCGGAACAACAGCGAATGAATATACTCTCCTCTATCCCGAGCTTTACGCCGAGCCTGCAAAGGAATTCACGGAGAAGGAAAATACCGTTTATCTCACCTTTGATGACGGTCCGTCTGAAAATACACTTGATATTCTGTATATCCTCAATAAATATGACATAAAGGCAACCTTCTTTATGTCAGGCGGCGAAAGCGAACGTTCAAAGGAAATTATGAAAGCTGTTGCAGACGCAGGTCATACCATAGGCATACATTCCATATCCCATGAATATGACGAAATATATCAAAGCGTTGAAAGCTTCCTTGAGGATATGAATAATACCTATGAAAGCGTATGCAGCGCAACAGGCGTCAAGCCACAGATAATCCGATTTGCCGGCGGCAGTATCAATAATTACAACCGCCTTATTTACCCACAGCTCATCGCCGAAGTCACACGCAGAGGCTTTACATATTATGACTGGAATGTCAGCGGCGAGGACGCTACCACTCACGCAACCTGGACAAGCATTTACAATAATGTTCTTAACGGCATTGAAAATAATTCTTCGGGCAGGGCAATTGTCCTTCTTCATGACAGTGCCGATAAACAGCTTACCGTCAATACGGTCGAGGATATTATAATCGCCCTCAGAAAAGACGGCTATAGCTTCGATAAGCTTGATAGCTCCGTTAAGCCGATAACCTTTTCCTATGTAGATTGATGATATGCGGTAAAAAGCCGCCCGAGGAAGTTCAGAAAGGAATGTTGAAATGAGCCTTAAAGATAATTTTAACCAAGCCTTGAGGGAGGTTCTCCACAAAGAGGGAGTGATCGGGAATAAAACTGCTCCCGAGGATAAAAACGAGAAAAAAAGAACAGAACTTGACAGCTATCTTGAACCTGCCCCAAAGGAACGCTTTGCAGAGCCTGATTTTAAAGAAGCAATTGCAAATGCGGAAGCTCCTGCTGAATCGCAGCCACAGCAGATTTCGGCAGCAGAAAAGCTTATCGAAGAAGCTGCGGCAGCAAAGGCAAACGAAAGCTTTGGCTCTCCGGATATCACACCTGCGCCTGAAGAACCTGCACCTGCTGGAAATAACGCAGCAGATATAAGCCCGTTCGCTCAATACTCCCAGTTTGCACGTCAGAGCGGTGCGGCGGCTCGTCAGGAAGCCCCACAGAATAACGCTTACAGCGGCTCATACGGCTCAGGTCAGAATTTCGGGAACGGCTCATACGGAAGCTCTTCATCATCACAGCATTTCGGTAATTTTGGTTCACAGTCATCGTTCGGCGGTGGTTCAGTTCCCCCAACTCCGCCAAGACCGCCGCGTTCCTCATCCTTCAGAGGAAATGAGCCCGATTCTCCATACTATGAAACAGAGGAAACGACCGTTATTTCAAGAAATACTATCATTGACGGAAATATCCGCTCATTTGCAAACATAAATATTGACGGAAGCGTAAAGGGCGATGTCAAGATCACTAAAAATATTAACGTAACAGGCAAGGTTGTTGGCGATATCGAATGCAATAACTCGGTCATGTCGGGGGCTTCAATGCAGGGAAATATCGTTTCCAAGGGTCAGGTGCAGATGGATAGGGACAGCCTTATCCTCGGCGATATTTCAGCGCAGTATCTCGACCTTAACGGCAAGATCAAGGGCAATGTCGATGTCGGAGGAAAGGCAGAATTCAAAACAGACGCCGTTATCCTCGGAAATATCACCGCTTCAACGATCACAGTTCTTGACGGTGCAACCATTCAGGGCTATGTAAATACAACCTTCCTACAGGAAAGCTCATCAAGCATCTTCCCCGAAGCTATCGCTTTATCTGAATAAACGGAGATGATCTTATGGAAAACAATCTCAACGATATTTTCGACCCGATAGGTGATGCATCATCGGGCGAAAGCGGTTATGTTCCACGTTTTGAACGTGATCTGCAAAAAGCAGGCGGAAATCTTAACGCACTTGCCGACGCAAAAAAGGCTGAGCAGAAAAAAACAGAAGAAGGCTCAGAAATCCCCACCGAAAATGAAGCACCCTCATATACGAAGGAGGTTCAGGCTTCTCCTGCCGATAACGGATATTATCAGGGCAAAACCGTTGAAGAGCTTATAAAGGAAAACGAGGAACAGGAGCGTCTTGAAAGAGAAAAATCCGCTGTCCATTCCGAAGAAGAAGCATATCATAATCTTGAAGACGTTAAAATTACCGAGAATATGATCAGCGATATGGGTTATAATTATAAGCAGGAGGAACGGAATAACAAGCTCAAGCAAAAGGAGCTTGACGACCTTGCACTCTCTCTCGGGAGCAAGCCAAAGGTCGAGGAAATGTCCGATGAATACTTCCCTTCCGCTCCGCTGAAAAAGAAAGATACCTTTTCATCGCAGGATGCTCTTGACCGTGATGAAAAGCTCCTCATAAAGGAACGACTGCAAAAGGAAATTGATTCCCGTCCTAAGGGAGTTAATAAGAAAAACAGCGCTGAGCTTTATAAAAGCCTCATGCATGAGCAAAAGGTAAAAAAAGCCAAAAGAGGTCTTTTGTCGCTTGTGATAATGGCGATAGGCGGAATTATTGCGGCTCTTATCCTGAATACAAGGCTTAATTCCGATGATCTGAAATTCACAGGCTATATCGCAATGGGCGGAGTTATATTTTCCATCCTTATGCTTTTGAAGGCTAAATTTTTCAGGACGTTTTCATGCCTGTTTTTCTCGGCAGAAACAGTTTATATAGTTTATACCTGCGTAAATTTTGCTCTTAATACCGAGCAAAAGCCTGATAATTACTTTGAAACGCTCATATGCTTTATCGTTGTTATAGCAATATGTGCAATAATTGCGATCCAGCTCGCTACCAATGCTAACATCGAATGCTATTACACAACAAGCTTTTCAAAGAAAAAGGCGGCAAAAGCCACTCCGAAAAAGGGCGGCTCACATCAGGTAAGACAAAATAAAAAGTAAACCTGCAAAAAAATATAGCTGTCCGCAAATCTTCGGGCAGCTTTTTTAAAGGGATGATCCGATAATGAATAAAACGAATAAAAATGACCTTATAGGCCAATATATTGATGATAAAAAGGAAGAAATGATAGCTGACCTTGCCCAGCTTATAAAAATACCCTCGGTTATGTCTGAGCCGACTGACAGCTGTCCTTTTGGCGAAAATAATGTCAAGGCTCTTAATAAAGCCGAAGAAATATGCAGAAATTATGGCTTTTCTACCCAAAGCTGCGATAATTACGCTATTTCAGCTGATTTATTCGATGATAAGGAACAGCACCTTGGTATACTTTGTCACCTTGATGTTGTCCCCGAGGGAAACGGCTGGACAAAGCCTCCCTTTGAACTGACAGCGGAAAACGGCAGGCTCTTCGGCAGAGGGGCTATCGACGATAAGGGTCCGGCAATTGCCGCCTTATATGCTATGCGCTGCGTAAAAGAGCTTGGTCTTGCCGATAAAAATGTGCGTCTTATCCTTGGCAGCAACGAAGAAAACGGCTCGGCTGATATGGAATATTATCAGAAAAAGCATAGCTTTCCTCCTCTTCTTTTCACTCCCGATGGCTCTTACCCTTTAATAAACATCGAAAAGGGTATGCTTCGAATAAAGCTTTCGCATAAGCTTGGGGATAAGCTTGTTTCAATAAGCGGCGGTGCAATGGTGAATGCCGTACCCGAAACGGCTTCTGCAAAGGTAAGAATTTCCGCAGGAGAATTGAAAAATGCTGTTGCAGAAGGCTTAAAAAACGCTGTCGCAGGTCATTACGCAGAGTTCGATATTACAATGGAAAACGATATTTGTGTAATAACCGCTTACGGCAAGAGCGCTCACGCTTCAACTCCCGAGCTTGGCATAAATGCTCTTACAGCTCTGCTTGAGATCCTTGCAAAATGCGGAATTGAAGAAGCAAAAGCCTTTTCAGAGCTTTTCCCATTCGGCGAAACTGACGGAAAAAGCTGTGGCGTCAAATGCTCCGACAGTGAATCAGGTGCGGCAACGACCGTCCTTAGTATGGCAGAGGTAAAGGACGATATGCTCGTATGTATGCAGGATATTCGTTTCCCGACCTGTGAAAGCTGTGAAAGTATATTGAATAATCTGACCCAAAAATCAGGAAACATCACCGTTGAACCAACTATGCAAAGCGAGCCCCACTGCGTTCCCTCCGACAGTGATTTTGTGCAGACGCTTCTTAAGGTTTATGAGGACGTTACAGGTGAAAAGGGCGAGCCTATCGCTATCGGCGGCGGCACTTATGTCCATGAAACGCCTAACGGTGTTGCATTCGGTGCAGAATTTCCAGGAGATGACAATAATATGCACGGCGCAGACGAATTTATTACCGAGGCAAGCCTGCTTCTGAACGCTAAAATATATGCAAACGCTATTGCCGAGCTTTGTGGAAAGGACTGCTGAAATGTATAAATACGAAACGCATATGCACACCTCCGAAGCAAGCGGCTGTGGACAGTCTACGGGAGCGGAAATGGCAAGAAAATACAAGAACGAAGGTTATGACGGGATTTTTGTTACCGACCATTTCTTTAACGGAAATTCCGCTGTTCCCCGTGATCTCCCTTGGAAAAAAAGAATTGAGCTTTACTGCAAGGGATATGAAAATGCCAAGGAATTAGGCGATAAAATCGGTCTGGACGTATTTTTCGGAGTTGAGTATACCTATCATGGCGCAGATTTTCTTCTTTATGGAATAGATAAGCAGTGGCTTATTGAAAACGGAAACGTCCTTGACCGAGAATGTGAAATAACGGATTTTCTCAATTATGTAAGAAGCTTCGGCGGTTTTGTCGTCCACGCACACCCTTTCCGCGATTACGATTATATAAAATGGTTCACACTCTGCCCACATAATGTTGACGCTGTTGAAGTGATCAATGCGTCACATTATCAAAAGGAGTTTAATGAGCGTGCAAAGCTCTATGCTGAATGGTATAATCTTCCCCAAACGGCAGGCTCTGATTCACACGATGTTAACGACAGGTATTTCGGTGGCGGTATTCTCACAGAAACACCAATAAAATCCTACGAGGATTATAAAAAAGCAGTCCTTGAACGAAAAATTACGCTTCTTTCAGGAAGACTGGAATAATAAAAAAACACGGTTTGCACACACTATGCAAACCGTGTTTTTATTACTTTTTATTATGATTTGGCGATGCACTTACAACACTTATAGACTTTGCAATAGCAATATCAATATCAACAGCATTCTGAAGCTTGCTGCTGTCGATCCTGCCGAAAAGTGCTCCCTTTGCAGAGTTTACATATTTCGGTGGAATAATGTTCAACGCATATGCAAGCATATCCTGTCTGCATTCAGCGCATTTGCAGCAGTCATATTCCTTCAGCTGGAAATCCAGCTTCTCCACGATGATATTTTCCATTACATTTACAACAGACATTATGTAAGTCCTCCCCTTATTTGCCTTTTTTGTCAAAAATCCCTGTTCATTATCTCAAGACACATTCTTCCGTTATGGTATGGGCATTTCCACGGATTTACCATTGCAACCGTTTCCATCGGCTTTCCGCTATGCTCAACCTCACCCCACCATTCGGAATTTTCACGGGTATCGATCTGATATTTTTTTATCCATTCCATTGTTTTTTCAGCCGCTTCAAGATATTTTCCGCAGCCGCTCTGCATATATGCATTTGTGAAGCCAACAACCGTTTCTGCCTGAACCCACCATACTCGTTTATCATCGATATGCTCTCCGTCACGCTCATTATTCAATGCTCCGTCAACAAAAGCAATATTATAGATATTTTCAGCAATTCGCAGGTCTATGCTTCTCCACTCAGCTTCAAGCTCCCTGTCGGCGATAACCTCGCAAGCTCTGTCAATGAGCCATGTAGCCTCGATATCGTGACCATATGAATGGATATCACCGAGAACGTTCATCTTCCTGTCGAAGAAAACAAGCAGCTTGTCGTTCTTACTGTCAAAAATCTTATTCTTGGTAATTCCAAGAAGATACATAAGACGCTTGCGAACCTTGTCGTTTCCGTCAGCTTCAAGAAGCACCGTGTATGCCTCGATAAGGTGAAGAACATTGTTCATCGTCTTTTCAGCTTCAATTCCGTTTTCCGAAAGAACATCATTCTTAGCAGGCTCCCATGTTCTTGAAAAGGCTTCAACGTAGCCATATTCATCAACACACTTAGTTTCAATGGTGTTGAAAAGCTCATACGCAAGTGCAAGAGCCTCCTTTGAGCCGCTTGCAATATAGTATGAAGAAAGTGCATAGATAGCAAATGCCTGATTGTAGGTATGCTTCATATCATCGGAGGGCTTGCCGTCGAACGTCATCATATAATAAACGCCGCCGTTCTCCTTATCGTAGCAATGATTTTTAAGAAATTCAAATGCGTGTTCGGCATTTTCAAGAAGAATATGATCCTCCAACGCTTCATAAGCTCTTGAATAGAACCAAAGTATTCTTGAATTGAGAATAACCCCCTTATCGGCTGACCTATCAACCTTCAGTTCGTTATCCATAAAGCCGTAAAAGCCGCCGTTTTCATCATCACGGAGCTTGTTCCAGAAAGGTATTATCCTTTGTGTAAGCTCCTCTTTACATTCCTTTTTAAGCTCCATCTGACTTATACCTCCAGAAATTCTCTTATTATTTCAATCCGCTTCCGCAGCAATTCTTATATTTCTTGCCGCTTCCACAGGGACAGGGATCATTTCTTCCGATTTTCTTTTCAGCCCTTCTCGGAGTATTGCCGACAGAGCCGTCACCTGCGGTCGGAGCAGGCTGCGCAACACGCTCTCTCTGCGGAACAGCGCCGTTATTCAGCTGAATTGTAAAGAGCAGACGGATAGTTTCCTCACGAATAGACTCAACCATAGCGTCAAACATCTCGAAGCCTTCAAAACGATATTCTACAACAGGGTTCTTCTGACCGTATGAACGCAGGGAGATACCCTTTCTAAGCTCGTCCATATCGTCGATATGAGCCATCCACTTTATATCAACGACCTTAAGAAGAATTACACGTTCAAGCTCACGGAGAACGTCTGAACCGATTTTTTCTTCCTTGGATCTATAGAAATCAAGCGCTCTTGTTGTAAGCTTTTCCTTGATTTGATCCTTTGTTACGTTTGCAAGCTCCTCTGTTGTATAACGGAAATCGTCATTTACGGTGAACAGACCCATAAATCTGTCACGCAGACCCGCAAGATTCCAATCATCGTGAACGCTGTCATCAATGAGATACTGATCGACAGTTTCGCTTATCATATCGCCTATCATCTTAAGCGTGGACTCGTGGATATCCTCACCGCTGAGAACCTTTTCTCTCTGGCTGTAAATGATCTGACGCTGCGCAGACATAACATCGTCATAGTTAAGGACATTCTTTCTTATGCCAAAGTTCCTGCCCTCGACCTTTTTCTGCGAGGATTCGATTATCTTTGTCAGCATTCTTGTTTCGATAGGCATATCCTCTTCTACCTTGAGGGTATCCATCATAGAGGTTATTCTGTCGCCGCCGAAAAGACGCATAAGATCGTCCTCAAGTGAGAGGAAGAAACGGCTTTCACCGACATCTCCCTGACGTCCCGAACGTCCGCGGAGCTGATTATCGATACGTCTTGATTCGTGACGCTCTGTACCGAGGATATAAAGACCGCCTGCTTCCTTTACCTTTTCAGCCTTTTCCTTTACCTCTGCGTCATATTTTGCATAAAGCTCACGGTATGTTTTTCTTGCTTCAAGGATAGTTTCATCATCTGTATCGGCATAGCTTACAGCCTCGCTGATGACATCTTCCTCCATACCTCTCTTTTTCATATCAGCCTTTGCAAGGAATTCAGCGTTACCGCCGAGGATAATATCCGTACCTCTGCCCGCCATATTGGTAGCGATAGTAACTGCACCGAACTGACCTGCCTGAGCGACGATCTCAGCTTCTCGTTCATGCTGCTTTGCATTAAGGACATTATGCTTGATACCCTCACGCTTGAGCATTGAGGAAAGCTTCTCTGATTTTTCAATCGAAACCGTACCAACAAGCACAGGCTGACCCTTTTCGTGGCATTCCTTTATCTGACGGATGGCAGCCCTGAACTTGCCGTTTTCCGTCTTGAAGATAACGTCGGAATGATCTATTCTCTGGACAGGACGGTTTGTCGGAATTTCTACAACGTCAAGCTTGTATATTTCCTTAAATTCCTCCTGCTCGGTTATGGCGGTACCTGTCATACCCGAGAGCTTGTTATAAAGTCTGAAGTAGTTCTGGAAGGTGATGCTTGCAAGAGTTTTTGACTCATGAGCAACCTTTACGCCCTCCTTAGCCTCGATAGCCTGATGCAGACCGTCGTTAAAGCGTCTGCCCATCATAAGACGGCCTGTAAACTCGTCAACGATGATGACCTCTCCGTCCTTGACAACGTAGTCAATGTCATTTTTCATACAGCCGTTTGCCTTAAGAGCCTGATTGATATGATGAAGAAGCGTGGAATTATCAGCGTCAAAAAGGTTTACAACACCGAAATATTTTTCAGCCTTTTTAACACCCTGACGTGTAATTGTAGCGGTTTTTGCCTTTTCATCGATGATATAGTCGCTGTTTTCAGAATTTTCCTCCTGATCGACCTTATCGTCCATCTCAACTACCGTATAAGCCTTAAGAGTTTTGGCAAATTTATCGGCCTTTATATACAGATCGGTGGATTTATCACCCTTGCCGCTGATAATAAGCGGAGTTCTTGCTTCGTCAATGAGAATTGAGTCAACCTCATCGACAATTGCAAAGGCATGACCTCTCTGCACCTTTTCCTTCATATAGAGAACCATATTATCACGCAGATAGTCAAAACCGAACTCATTGTTCGTACCATATGTGATATCACAGTTATAAGCCTCCCGACGCTGATCGTTATCAAGATCGTGAAGCACACAGCCGATGGTAAGACCGAGATAGCGGAAAACCTTCCCCATTTCTTCGGACTGATATTTTGCAAGATAATCGTTTACAGTGACAACGTGAACGCCGTTTCCCGGAAGAGCGTTAAGATAGGCCGCACAGCAGGCAACAAGAGTTTTACCTTCTCCTGTTTTCATTTCGGCGATTCTGCCCTGCGTAAGAACGATAGCTCCTATGATCTGAACAGGATAAGGCTTCTTACCAAGAACTCTCCAGGCCGCCTCACGGACGGTAGCAAGAGCCTCAGGAAGAACATCATCAACAGCTTCACCGTTTGCGATTCTATCCTTAAAAATTTTAGTCTGCGATTTAAGGGTTTCCTCCGACATTGCGGCATAATCCTCTTCAAGAGCAAGAACTTTATTCTTAATAGGTTCGATTTTGGCAAGCTCGCGTTTGCTGTAGCTGCCGAAAAGACCTTCAAACATACCCATTATTGTCATTCCACCTTTATTTTATTTCATCGGTCGGCCTGAATTCACCGCTCTACTGCATCAAAGCGGCAAGCATACCATTAAATATTAATATACTCTTAAATTATATAACAAAAACGAATTTTTGTCAATGGTTATTTCAAGTTATTTCAGCATTGTTTCCCGGTATATTTTGTAGGATATGACATAATCGTCAATATAACGAAAAAATGCTTGAAAAATACATAAAACTGTGCTATAATTTATCCATTAATTTTTTCGGAGGTATAAGAAAATGAAAACAATGAACCCCGACTCTAAAATCGAAACAAAATGCCTTCACGCAGGCTACTCCCCCAAGAACGGCGAGCCTCGTGTAATGCCCATCGTACAAAGCACGACATACGTTTATGATTCCACAGATGATGTTGCCGCGGTTTTTGACGATCCTACCAAGAGCCTGATATACTCACGCTTTGAAAACCCCACAACTGATGCTGTTGAAAAGAAAATCGCTTCTCTCGAGGGCGGAGTTGCCGCAATGTGTACTTCCAGCGGACAGGCTGCTTCACTTCTTTCCATTCTCAACATCTGCGAAGCAGGCGACAGCTTTATCGCTTCTTCTGCGATCTACGGCGGAACAGTGAACCTCTTCTCGGTAACGCTCAAAAGAATGGGAATTGAGTGCATCTGGGTGAGCTGCGACGCCGATGAGGACGAAATAAACGCCGCATTCAAGGATAACACAAAGGCAGTATTCGGCGAAACCATCGCAAATCCTGCTCTTAATGTTTTCGATATTGAAAAATGGGCAAGGCTTGCTCATGCTCATAACGTTCCTCTTATCGTTGATAACACCTTTGCAACACCTATCCTTTGCAGACCTATCGAATGGGGCGCTGACATCGTTATCCACTCCACCTCAAAATATATGGATGGTCACGCTGTTCAGGTCGGCGGTGTTATCGTTGACAGCGGCAAATTCAACTGGGCAAACGGCAAGTTCCCATGTATGACAGAGCCTGACGAGAGCTACCACGGCATTGTATACACCAAGGATTATGCTGCCGCACCGTTCATCACTAAGGCAAGAATGCAGCTTATGCGTGATTTCGGATGTTATCCCGCAGCTAATTCCTCGTTCCTGCTCAACCTCGGACTTGAAACACTTGCTGTAAGAATGCCGCGTTACTGTGAAAATGCACTCAAGGTAGCAAAATTCCTCCAGACAAGCGATAAGATTGAAAAAGTATCATATCCCGGACTTGACGGAGATAAATACAAAGCACTTGCTGACAAGTATCTTCCCAACGGCACAAGCGGAGTGATCTCCATTTCGATCAAGGGCGGCAGGGATAACGCTGTTAAATTTATGGACAGCCTTAGGCTTGCCTCAAACGAGGTTCACGTTGCTGATATCAGAACCTGCGTGCTTCATCCTGCTTCCGCAACTCACAGACAGCTTACCGATGAACAGCTCACTGCCGCAGGAATCGACGGAGGACTTATCCGTTTCTCTGTTGGTCTTGAAAATGTTGACGATATCATCACCGATGTCAAGCAGGCACTTGAATCCATCTGATCACAAAAATATACAAATAATGGGGAACGGTCGAAAAGCTCGTTCCCCACTTTTTATTTAAATGCTTCCTTTAATCTTTCAAAGAAGTTTTTGCGTTTGTTGTAATTTTCATCGGAAAGAGAATTTTCAAATTCCTTTAAAAGCTCCTTTTGCTTTTTGGAAAGATTTTTCGGAACCTCGATATTAACATGAACATATTGATCGCCGCGGTTCGAGCGGTTTATCACCTTAACACCCTTACCTTTGAATCGGAAGGTCGCACCGTTCTGTGTTCCCTCAGGAATGGTATATTTTACCTTTCCATCAATCGTAGGAACGACTATCTCATCTCCGAGAACAGCCTGCGTGTAAGTAATAGGGATATCTGTGTGAATATCATAGCCGTCACGCTCAAAGATCGGGTCGGGCCGAACATGAACATTAACGTGAAGATCGCCGTTAGGGCCTCCGTTTGTGCCTGCGTTGCCCTGTCCCGAAACACGCATTGTCTGACCATCGTCAATACCTGCAACAATATCAACCGAAATTTTCCTTGAAGTATTCACCCTGCCGTTGCCATGACACTTAGGACAAGGACTGGAAACAGTTTTTCCCTTACCACCACATCGTGTACATACCTTCTGCGAGGAGATCATACCGAACGGAGTTCTCTGCGTTACCTTTACCTGACCTGTTCCACGGCATTCTGAGCATGTTTCCGCAGACGAGCCTGCCGCCGCACCCGAGCCGTTACAATCGGGACATTTTTCAAGTCGGTTAACATCAAGCGTGACCTCTTTGCCGTTGCAAGCGTCCATAAAGTTGATAGTAACATCAACCGCTATATCCTGTCCTCTTCTGGGAGCATTTGCGTTTGAGCGCGATGATGAACCACCGAAGCCACCGCCGAAAATACTGTCAAAAATATCTCCGATATCGCCCATATCACCAAAGCCGCCGCTGAAGCCGCCGTTAAAGCCTCCGCCGCCATAGGATGGATCAACGCCTGCGTGTCCGAACTGGTCGTAACGTGATTTTTTATCGGGATCGGAAAGCACCTCGTAAGCCTCGTTTACCTCCTTGAACTTTTCCTCGGCTTCCTTATTGTCGGGGTTAAGGTCGGGGTGGTATTTTTTTGCAAGCTGTCTGTATGCTTTTTTTATATCGTCCTGCGAAGCGGATTTATCCACACCGAGAACTTCATAATAATCTCTTTTATCAGCCATAAAAGCCTCCTGCGGAGCATTTTCGCACCGTATCTTTATTAACAGCTTTAAGGTCAGATTCCCCGTCTGACCTTAAAGCCTGTATTTTTTCAGTTATTATTCAACGTCCTTGAAATCTGCATCAACGAAATCACTGCCATTGCCGTTATCATCAGCCGCACCTGACGCTTCAGCGCCTCCCTGAGCTGCCTGTGCTGCTGCGCCTGCTGCCTGATATGCCTTTGTAGCAACGTCGGAAAATGCCTTCTGAAGCTCATCGGTCTTAGCCTTAATATCGTCTGTATTATCAGTCTTAAGAGCTTCCTTAAGAGCGTCTATCTTAGGTTGAACTGCCGACTTATCGTCCTCAGTGATCTTGTCGCCGAAATCTGTCATAGCCTTTTCGCACTGGAATACAAGGTTTTCACCGTTATTCTTTGCATCAACAGCTTCCTTACGCTTCTTGTCCTCTTCTGCATACTTAGCGGCATCGTCAACAGCCTTCTGGATATCCTCCTTGGACATATTTGTGGAAGAAGTAATTGAGATATGCTGTTCCTTGCCTGTACCGAGATCCTTAGCGGAAACATTTACGATACCGTTTGCGTCAATATCAAAGGTTACCTCAATCTGCGGGATTCCCCTTGGAGCAGGAGCGATACCGTCAAGACGGAACATACCGAGCTGCTTATTATCCTTCGCAAATTCACGCTCACCCTGAAGTACGTTTATATCAACAGCTGTCTGATTATCTGCAAAGGTCGAGAATACCTGTGACTTCTTTGTAGGAATAGTGGTATTTCTCTCGATCATCTTTGTGCATACGCCGCCGGCAGTCTCAATACCGAGTGAAAGCGGAGCAACGTCAAGAAGAAGAAGTCCTGTAACATCGCCGCCGAGAACCCCCCCCTGGAGAGCTGCGCCAAGTGCAACACATTCATCAGGATTTATGCCCTTGAAGGGTTCTTTTCCGATAAAGCTCTTTACAGCCTCCTGAACAGCAGGGATTCTTGAAGAACCGCCGACCATAAGAACCTTGTTGATCTCTGACGGCTTAAGTCCGCTGTCTGAAAGAGCCTGCTTTACAGGACCCATTGTAGACTGAACAAGATCCGAGGTAAGCTCATTGAACTTAGCCTGTGTAAGGGTCATTTCGAGGTGCTTAGGTCCTGTTGCGTCAGCCGTGATATATGGGAGATTGATAGTTGATGTAGGCGTGGAGGAAAGCTCTATCTTAGCCTTTTCAGCAGCCTCCTTCAATCTCTGCATAGCCATCTTATCGCCTGTGAGGTCGATACCCTGCTCGCTCTTGAAGTTTTCAACCATCCAGTTGATAATTCTCTGGTCGAAATCATCACCGCCAAGACGGTTATTACCCGCTGTTGCAAGAACCTGCTGAACGCCGTCGCCCATTTCAATGATAGATACATCGAATGTACCGCCGCCGAGGTCGTAGACCATAACCTTCTGGTCGTCCTC
>CAZUDC010000029.1:0-14181 GCA_964619105.1 uncultured Ruminococcus sp. | reverse complement strand
TTTCTGTGAGCAGCTCGCAAGCCTTATCACGGTCGGTGAGTTCCTTGAATTTTATGGTAAAGGAAGTCTTTTTTGGCTCTTCGATAAGCTCATGCTCTGCCATTTTATCCTTTACGGAAAGGTAATCGTCCATATAGTCGTTCATGACGTACACAACGGGCGGTTCAAGAAATTCTCCGATAGTTTTCTTGACAACCGGACGGACGTTATTCTTTGCCTTAAGCTGTTCCATATAATCATTGAGGAGCGAATAATAATCTGTTAGCTTGAAATACCAGTTTGTGACATCACGCATAACAGGGCGAAGTCCTGTCAGGGTAGATTTCGGGTCAATGAGGTTCACCGGCATATACTGATGACCAAGGTCGCATTCATCGGCATAACCCTTTTCGGACTGACAGCCTTGCACAGGACATTTTCCGATAACCTGTCTGCCGTTGAGAAAGGTGCCGACCTTTTCGTCATAGAATTGTGCGGTTGCGATTTTTTTCAGGCAGCCCTTTTCATAAAGCCTGCGGATAACCTTTTCGGAAACGTTATTATGGATCTCGGCAGTTCTGCCAAGACCGGACGCACCGAAAAGATCTGTGCTTATTTCATAGCTTTCAAGTGTAGCCTTCTGATCGTTGTGATTAGCCTGAACAAAATCACGGATAGAACCTTTATAGCCCTTTTCCTCGACAAGCTTTCTGTAGCTTTCGGCGATAGGTGAGCCGTAGCAATCTGTTCCGCTGACAAAAATTACGTTATCCTTGCCTATTCTGTCACGCAGGAATCTTGCATAGACATCAGCAAAAACGAAAACTCCGCCGACATGACCAAAATGGAGCTGCTTATTGCCATAGGGCATACCGCCTGTTACGACAGCTCTTTTCGGAAATTCAGGACGATTATCTCTTGAAATTTTCTTTTTGTTATATTCGGGATTAGGATTACCCATATGAAAACCTCCAAAAATAAACAAAGCACAGCTAAAAACTTTCCGCTGGGCTTTGTTAATATAATTTTAGTAATTGTAGCTTTATCAGCTTAAAACGAGGATAGCCATATCTCCGTTATTTGCCTCGCCTGCGTTCTTAACGGCAAGAACCATCTTCCAGATAATATCGTTGCCCGTCTTGCGGAGAGCGTCATCGAATGAGGAAACAGCCTTAACGAAATCCTCCTCGCCCTTTCCATCCATATAGCAGGTAAGAAGAACCTTATATGCGTTATAAAGCACGCAGAAGAACACGTAATTATCCCAGAAATCAAGCTTATCCGAAGCTGCATAGGGGATAGAATATGTCCATACATAATTGACGAGGATATTTTCCATCCAGTCGGAGTGATCTGCAAGGAAAGCATCTCTGTATTTTTCACGCATTTTAACGTACTTGTTCATATCGACCATATTAAGTGTTTCAGGACCTGACACACCAAGGTTCTTATATACCTCTGACATGACCTCCTTGAACTCGGGAGAGGTTTTTTTCACTGACTTAAGCAGGGAAATACCATCTGCAAGGGAGAAGGCAGGTGTAAATGAAAGTCCGTCAAAGAATTTAAGCGTCTTTTCATAATCCCTGTCCATGATGAATCTATCGATAAAGCGTGGGATAAGGTTCGGCTGACCCTGGTCTATCATACCCTGAACGGTTTTAACGCCGTAATTGAGCATAAGCATACGGCTTTCAAGTGGCAGCTCCTTATTCTGAAGTATACCCATAAAAAGAGTACGGAGCGGCCAGTAATACTGTGCAACGGGAGCGGCTTTTATAGCTGCCTCTGAACTTTCGATAAAAGGAGCTTCCTTTTCGCCTGTGAGCTGACTCATTCTGAACGAAATTGTTTTTTCCTGCATCATTCTGCGGACTACATCGGGGTTACTGAGATAAAGCACATATTCGACTGCTGCCGGGGAAACGATAATATCGGAAAAATCCTTATAATTCTCTTCAGGACCTGTTACATCAACAAGCTCCTTGAAATATGACGGTGTAAAAACGGGAAATGCCATTCTTATTCTCCAATCCCGACGGCACTCGAATATGCACCGCCGTATATATTTTCAATCAACAATTTATTATATCATATTATTCGCATAATTGCAAGTTTTATTTGAAAAAGCTCATCACTGTTCATCAGAATTAGTTTGCGGAAGAGTATTCTGATAAGCTTCATTGTCAAACCAAACATCAAGCACTTCGACAGAAATGGAGTAACCCTCAGAGGTTTTGACATATTCAAGGATCTCGCCTGTTGTAAGAAGGGTTTCAATTTCCTTAACGCTGAGGTTAAGATAATCTGCCGCCTCAGTTTCTGTGAGATATTTTTTTTCGCTGTAATTAATGCTTTCCGGTTGATTTATGTTATTTATGCTGGAAAAGGACTTATCCTCCATCGTTTTACAAAGTCTGCGAATGCCGCTGCCAATGGATAAACCGCTTATAAGCACACATATTCCGAGAAAAACAGCACCGATAAATGCACCGTTGAGCATTTTTACATTGTTTTTGCTTTTGCCTGTCTGATTTTGTGGCATATTGAATCCGCCCTTTCATTATGTATCGTTTTTAAGCCTGATTTCAATTTCACGGTCAAGGCTGAACGAGTAAAGATAAGCCCCCGCCGCTTTTACATCAAATATTTTCTCCAGTGCCGCACTGTAAAGCACGAGCTGTCTGCGGTATCTATCGGCTAAAACCTCGGGAGAATTAACTCTGTCCGTTTTATAATCGACAATTATCATTTCACCGTTCTCAAAGAAAATACAGTCGGCGATACCCTGAAGCATACTATTTTCATTATACTCCAAATCAAGACTTTCGTCAAGAGATAGCTGCGATAATCCGACAAGAAATTTCTGTTCGCGTCTGACATCGGGTGAACTTTTCATACGCTTATAAAGGTTTGAAGAAAAAAATGCTGAAATATGCTTATAATTTATCGAAGCTCGCTCTGCACTGCTTATAATCCCAAGCATTTCAAGGCGTTCAGCTTCCTTTTGAGGAGCTTCCTCTGCGGCTATGTAATCAGCATATTGCATAAAGGTATGAGTTGCAGTTCCTATTTCAGCAGAGGTGAGTTTACTATGCTCGGCGGAGAAATCGGGTCTGCGGAGGAAAACCCCGTCATTTTCGCTTTTTGCAATTTCTGTTATAGTCAGCTTGGCAAGCTTATCGGTAAGTCTGCCGTCATAACTTCTTTCAAAATTGCCAAGCAGACGTTTTACGTCCCCGTCATTCGGGATCGCTTTGATGCTTTCATCATCAGCTTCATCAAAGGAAGAAGGAGCATAGGTTGAAATCCTTATCCTTGTGCAGCTTTTTCTGGCAGGAATAAACACATCATTCTGTATCTTATTTCCATCGGGGTGGGTAATTATTGCGGCGATCAGCCAGTCGAGCATTGAGCTTGCCTTTACAGCGGATAAAGCACCGTTTTCAGCGGCTATACGGACGGCGCATTCCGATATTCTGCGTCTTGTTGTATCGTTGTCGGGGATAGTGATAAAAAGCTTTTCCTTTGCTCTTGTCAACGCAACGTATAGAAGCCTCATTTCCTCGTTTATGCTTTCGCACTTATTGACCTGTGAAATTGCATATCTTGGAAAGGAATCGTAAAGTCTGCCCGTGCTTATATCCTGAATTTTAAAGCCTGTTCCAAGCTCAAGATTTATCTGCATACGGTTGCGGCAGTCGGAAAGATTGAATTTTTTTGATGTTCCGCAAAGGAATACGAACGGATATTCAAGACCCTTTGATTTATGTATTGTTTTCACGGAAACAGCGTTATCCGTTACCGTTACGACAGACGCACGGACAAGATCACCGCCGTTTTCCGAAACATCGGAAAGATAACGCAGAAATCCTGATAATCCGCCCGATGAATTTGTTTCATAAGCCTTTGCATATTCGAGCAGAAGCCGCAGATTTGCTTTTTTCTGTTCGCCGTCCGAATAAACGCTCATTGAAGAAAGGAAATCCGTGCTGTCGTATATATTCACGATAAGTCTTTCAAGGCTTTGTGAAGCGGCGGCAAGTCTTAAATCCCTGAAAATATTGCAAAAGCGTATAAGCTTTGCCTTTGCAGGATAGCCGCTGCCATTTTCAACGGCACGCAGGACCGCTTTGTATAGCTTTTCTTCACGGCTTTCCGATATAAGCCTTAGCTCTGCCATATCATCTGCGCTAAGCATAAACATTGGCGACATAAGCACGGAAACAAGCGGAATATTCTGCATTGGGTCGTCAATGACCTTGAGCAGATCGAGAAGCACGGATATTTCTCTTGAACGCAGATAGCTGACCGTTTCCTCGCAGACTGCTTTTATTCCGCAGGCGGCAAGCTCATCGGCATAAAGCTGACCTCTTACCCTGTCACGGAGAAGTATGCAGAAATCTCTCGGTTCACATGGACGCAGTGAGCCTTTATCACTAACGGATATTTTGCCAAGCATTTCCTTTATTTTAAAAGCGGTGGCTCTTGCTTCGGCCTGTGCAGCTGAAATGGGTTCTTCATCATTGTCACTGCCATCGGTCGCGGCTGTGGAAATATCTGGAGAAAAAATGATCTCTGTTGCTCTGTCACCCTCGGGATAGGAAGCCCCATATTCAAGGCGTTCGCCCTCGGTATAGTCCATACCGCCCGATCTCCTGCTCATAATATTCTGGAAAACATCATTGACAAAATCAACAACGTCAATACTGCTTCGGAAATTTCTGTTAAGAAGCACGGCGGCATTTTTTCCTTGAAAATCTTTTGCATACGGTTCTGACGAATCGAGAACCTGCATAAAATTGTTAGGATTTGCAAGTCGGAAACGATAAATAGATTGCTTGACATCGCCAACCACAAAGAGGTTGTCGCCGCCCGTTTCGGCAGTGCCGTTATGTGAAAGCATACGGAAAATCAGGCTTTGAGTATTGTTTGAATCCTGAAATTCGTCTATCATAATAAGCTTATAATAATCGGAAAGCTCCTCGGCAAGAGCAGTTCGGGAAATGCTGCCGTCCTTGTTCTTTTGGCATAAAAGCTTGACTGCAAGCTGCTCCGCATCTGAAAAGCTAAGAGCGTTTTTTTCGTTTTTTATTTCGGTTATTTCATCGATAAGAGCCTTGACAAGCTCGGAAATACCGCTTAAAATTTCAGCGTTTATTTTATAATCATCGGAGATTTCATCACGGGTAAAGGAATTTTCGGCAAGCTCATTATATATTTTTTTATACTTATCACGGATATCCTTAACAAAACTGATCAAAGCTTCATCGTCCGAGCCTTTTTCTGTTTTCGGATAACGGCAGGTTTCAAATTTTATCGGTTTAAGCTGACGTTCCTCCCATTTAAGAGCTGTATCTTTTACACGTTCCGCAAGCTGTTCAAGCATTTCCGCCTCGCCCGAAATGATTTGCTGAGCCTTTGATTTTCCGTCATCCGGGACAGCCTCTGCCGCATAAAACGCAAGCGAAGCCGCTGAATTAAGCTCTTCTGAGATTAAGCTCATATAAGCCGCCGCAAGTGGGTCTTTTTTTTCGTCAAAGCCCTGTTCAAAGCGTTGTACCGATTCATTTATAAAATCCATAGGGAAAGGAAGCGCCATAATGAAGCGGTGCAGTGAAAGGACGGTTTTTTCAAGCTCTGTATCGCCTCTTGCTCCAGAGCAGGTGAAATCCGCAAGCTTTTTCATCAATTCAGGCTTTTCACCGTAAAAGCGTTCAAAAACATTTTCCGTTGCCTTTGCGATGATGATGTTTTCCTCCGATTCATCAATAATGCGGAAGCCTGATGAAACTCCGAGTGATTGTACATTTTCTCTTATAAGGTCAAAGCAGAATGAGGTTATCGTTGAAATCCTCGCAGAGGGGATAAGAGCCTGCTGACTGTAAAGCCATTCGTTATCGGGTTCTTTTTCCAGCCGCTGTGAGATAGCGTCAGAAAGTCTTTGCTTCATTTGAGCGGCGGCATCGTTGGTAAAGGTTACGACAATTATTCTGTCGGCAGGGGTTCGGTTTTCATTGTCTGACAGTATTCTCAGCAGTCTTTCGACAAGAACGGAGGTCTTTCCGCTGCCTGCCGCCGCAGAAACTATCACAGAGGTATTTCTTGCTTCAATTGCGTCAAGCTGCTTTTCTGTCCATCTGTTTTCAGCCATTGATCTTTATTCTCCTTGAATAATTTTTGCCGCCTGCTCATTCAGACGTTCTCTCATTTTTTCGGCGGCGTCGGGTTCATATTTTCTGCTGATGATATTCGGATAATTTCCGCATATGGATCGGTAATCGCAGTTCGTGCAAGGCGAAATATTACCGTTTATAAGCGGTACAGCTTCAATTTTGCCGTCCTTGATAGCGTTTGCTGTTTCCTTGAGCATATCCTCAGTGCAATAGCGCAGGGCGGCAATATCGTCCTCGGTAACAACGCTTGACGAAGCATAGAAATCTCCGTCTTTTTTTATTTTTACAGGTATAAAGGTTCCGTTCAGTCCGTTTTCCATTGCCCCTGCAAGCTCTGTATCGGCGATGACGATCCCGTCCATTTTACAGCCGCTTTTTTCATATTCGTTGATATCGCCTTCATTCGGTTCCCTTCCGAGTGACGGCATACGGTCGTTTGCGTGCATATAAAGTACTCCGACAGGCTGTGCGGTATGATATTTACCTTTGTTTTTTGGAGCATTCGGATCGGTCAGTGCAAAAATATAGAGAAGCATCTGCATATTTATCCCGTAATAAAGGTCTGCAAGAGAAAATGCCTTTGAGCCTGTTTTATAATCGACAACACGGATATATGTTGTGCCGTCCTTGGTGTATGTATCAATTCTGTCAACGGCACCTATGAAGCTTACGACCGTATTATCGGAAAGCCGCAGAACAGCAGGCTTTTCATCACCGTTTTCGTCATATGTAAGAGTATATTCAAAGCTTGACGGAGAAAAATCTGATTGTGCAAATTCAAGCCGAAGTCTGTAAACTATATCTGTAAGAGTTTCCGCAAGTCTGCCGAAGGCAGCACGATATCTTTGAGATTTTCCGAAGCTGCCGCCTATATCCTCGGAGGCGTAATAAAGTCCGAGCCTTTTGTTGATATCATCGGCAATTTCTTCACGGTTCATTTTTGTAAATTCGTCCTTGCTATGCTCCTGCAAAAATCCACATAAGCAATAATGCACGGCAGTTCCCTTTGCCGGAGCGTTCATTATCATACGCTGCCGCGGATAAATGGAAAGTCCCTTTTTGCAGAAATATATAAACGGACACTTTCTGTAATCCTCAAGGCGTGAAGCGGAAAGAGTGATATTGTCACCGAAAAGCCTTGCCGCATTTTTCCTTGAAATAAAATGCTCAGCAGAAAGAGGTTCATCGGCTGAACGAAGCTTTGCTCTGTTATCCTCGGAATATTCCTCAAGAGCCTTTCTTATGCAGGCGATATCAGGGTCGTTCCTGCGGAAATTTTTGATATATTGATAGTAAGCATTCTGTTCATTCGTACAGAAAAAGAGCGTTCCCAGCTTTTTTTCGTCAAGCGTTATATCGCCGAACATTGCTTCAAGCTGTTTTACGGCAAAGGACGGATAAAGTGGACTTCCCGAAACTCCTGCCACAGAATATGTGACGTAGAGCCGTTCTCTTGCCGCAGATAAAACGGAATATGCGATAAATCTTTCCTCGGCATTTTTTTCACGCACAGAGCCGCCTATTTCTATATCGACTGCACGGAAGCTTTCTGCGTCCTTATCGGAAAAAATTGCAGATGGTTTTGCGGCAAAGGGAAACACGCCCTCGTTCGCACCCATTACAAAAATAACCCTTGGATTGGAAAAACGCGACATATGGGCGGCGGTAAAGCTTACGCTGTCAAGTGTTCTCGGCGGTGAGGAAAGCCTCATTCCCGAAACTGCCGTATCAAAAAGCCCTTCAAAATCCTGACCTGAAATGTCATCATTGCCAAGTGTACGGTAAAAGGTCTGCAAAAGCTCACAGAGCATATCCCAGAGCTGCTTGGCTTCACGTACTGCAAGGAGCATACCCTCGTTATTTTCGTTATTTTCGGCAAGCCTTGTAACGGTATCGGCTATTTTTACATCTTCAAGATAATCAGAAACAGCGCGGCATATTTCATCGGCTTTTCCCGATTTAAGACGCTTTTTCAGCTTTATAAGAGGTGTTATCACCGTAAGCCTTGCATTTTCTGCAATATTATCATTATCACAGCTTATGCGGAATGGTTCTTCCCACATTTCACCGTCAACGTTCCATTTGTAGCAATATTCTTCAAGGATATCCGTCTGTTCGATATCAAGGCCCGAAAAGCCTGTTTTCACACAGCGGAGTATATCCTCGGAGGAAAAGCGTTTTGCACAGGCAAGCTTAAGTGCAGTGCGGACAAATAAGATCAATGCCTTATGTGATATTCCCTCGGAGGTATCGGTATAAAGGGGAATAACCGAACGTCTGAAGGCGGCTTCTATCATGGTAATATAGCTTTCGGGACATCTTGCAGTGACAGCTATATCAGAATATCGCATCCCCTCCTCATGCACAAGGCGGCATATTTCAGCGGCAACATAATCTGCTTCTGAATAGGGCTCGGCGGCTTCGTAGATTTTAATATTCTCACATTTTCCTTCAAAGCTATCTCTTTGTGAGCGGAGAATATTTTCTCTCATAAAAAGAAGCTCGGGATTTTTAAATCGGCGGTTTTCCGTCATAAATATTATGTTTACAGCGGTATCGGAGGCTTTTGCGGCGGCTGAAAGCTTGTATGCGGTGGTATTCACTGTATCAAAAAGAGAAAAGCTGCTCGGTGCAGCGTCCTCGGTTGCGAGAGCAATGGTAACATGGGAGCAATCCCTTATCATAATTTTCAAAAGCTCATATTCATCGGGGGTGAAGCTTTTAAATTCATCGATAAAAAATTCCGTATCCTTGAAAAAATGATGCTCGGAGGCTTTTTTTGCGGCTTCGGTCATATCCGTTTGGTTGTCCTTATAGCCGTGCTTTTCAAGGCTTTGCGTATATGCTGAAAAAATAACGGCAATATCCTTTGCCTTAGGACGGATAGCTTCATCAAGAAAAGCAATTTTTTCCATAAGAGCTTCGGGGGAAGCTCCTGCGGCTGAAAATGATTTTACAATTTCAAGAGCTTCCGGAACAAAGCGCGTTTTTGCCGCCTGCTTACTGTAAAATTCAAGCGAATGTTCCCTGCAAAGACGTGTAAGGACGCTGTGCATAATAACGCTTTTTACGGTATCATCGGCATATTTTCCACGCAGCCCGCCATATTTTATGAAAATATATTTTGCCGCACGGGAGAAGCTGATTATCTCCATACGGTTGAATTTTTCCATTCCCATAAAATCATAAAGCAGTTTGTTATATTCAAAATTGAACTGGTCGGGAACGATAGCATAGACCTTTTTTCCGCTGTCAACCGCAGTACTTATTCTTTTCATTATTTCATATGATTTTCCCGTGCCCGCACCGCCGCAAATAAGCTCAAGCATTTTATTACCTCTTATTTTTTATTATCGTTATTATCATTTTCGGACATTTTTATTCTTACATCACGCCATGCCCTGCGGACATCTCTTGATCTGTAATTTATTTTTATTCTGGAAATAAGATTTCCGCCGAAGAAAAGAGCGATATTGAGGAATGATATAAGAATACAAAGACCTGAAGCCCAGAAGCCATATGCAAAGCTTATTATCATATTGTATGTGAGAAAAGCAACGTCGATCCATGCGAGCCACTTTGCCTTTACGGGAATACAATAGAAAAGCAAAAATCTTTCATTCGGGAAAAGTATCGCAAATGCAAGGAAAAGCGACAGATTCAGATAATATGCGGTTGCATAGCCTGAGATCAAGCCGCCGATTATCGTGCTGATAACTCCCGTTAAATAAAAAACATTGAATCTGAAGCCGCCCCAGACCTGTTCAAGCTGTGAGCCTATTAACCAATAAAAATAACAGCTTATCAGCATAAATACAGGATTTAAGTTGTAAGGAGCTAATACAAAGGATAAAATTCTCCATACCTGACCCTGAAAAATTGCGGCTCTGTCAAAATTCATATATGAGGTAAGGTAAAGCTCGGGGAAAAGATATTGAAATACAAATACCACAAGATTTCCTATGACGATATAAAGCATTAGATTGGGTATATAATATTTTCCAAATTTGCGTTCAAGCTTGTTTAAAACATTCATTTAACAGCGATCCTTTCAAAAAGTTTGGTTTTTAAGAAAATTATACCACACTTCTGATAATAATACAAGCATACACTTGAAATTTTCATAAATATGGTTTATAATAAGATTATCCTTTTGAGGATTTAATAAAAAAGAAAGGTCGTATAAAAAATGGCTATTGAAATTACAAAAGAAACTGTTATCGGTGATATTCTTGATGCAGCTCCTGATACTGCTCCGTTTTTCCTTGAAATGGGAATGCACTGTCTTGGCTGTCCTGCTTCAAGAGGTGAATCGGTTGCTGATGCCTGCGCTGTTCATGGTGTAAATGCTGACGAGCTTGTTGAAAAGCTTAAGGCTCATCTTGTAGCTAACGCATAACCTTTTACCGCACGGCAACGATGCTTGTGCGGTTTATTTATAATGGAGATTATTATGCTTGGAAACAGATTAGAGGCTTGTGCTGATTTTGTTAATGGAAAAAAGGCTTGTGATGTCGGCACGGATCATGGTTATCTTGCGGCGGAGCTGCTTATTTCTGGAAAATGTGATTATGTTATTGCCGCAGATATTAATGAAAAGCCACTTGAATCGGCTCGCTCGACTCTGCATGGAGCAGGTCTTTCGGAGTGCTCGCAGACTGTACTTTCCGATGGAGTAAAAAACATCTGCCTTGACGGAGTAACTGATATAATTATCGCAGGAATGGGCGGTGAGCTTATCGGAGAAATTTTGTCACAAAAACCGCTGAACGGAATTAATCTTGTTTTACAGCCAATGACAAAAGCGCCATATTTGCGCAGATTTCTTGCAGAAAATGGATTTTTGCTAAAAAATGAAACAGCGGCAGAGGAAAACGGTCGGCTTTATACGATTATGAACGCAGAATTTGACGGAACAAAGCGTGAAATAACAGAAGCTGAAGCTATGGTAGGCAGGCTTTCAAAAAAAGATGGAACAGCGTTAAGGCTTATCTCTGCAATAGAAAAAAAGCTCCTGCGTGAAGCAGAGGCTTTGGAAAAATCGGGAAATTCCGATGCGGCGGAGCAGAAAAGAGAAATCGTATTTCAAATAAAGGAGTTGTCATAAAATGCTTAGGGTAAGGGATATAATCAATGAAATGAACGCTATCGCTCCGATCTCGCTTATGCAGAAGGGCGATAATTCGGGCTTGCTTGTCGGTTCACCCGATGATAAGGCAGAAAAGGTGATTGCAGCTCTCGATATTACGAATGAGGTGGTTGACGAAGCAAAGAACAGGGGAGCGGACGTACTGATCTCGCATCACCCTGTTATATATTCGCCGTTATATTCGCTTACGGATAAAAATCCCGCCTGCCGTGCTGCAAAATATGGAATTGCATGCATATGCTATCATTCACCGCTTGATCTTGCAAAGGGCGGTATGAATGAGATTATTTATGATATTCTGAAAGAACCGTTTTCTCTTAAAGCTCCCGAATGCTTTCTTGAACCTGTTGGCGACTGCGGATATGGTCTTGTATGTGAGCTTGAAAAGGAAATTGAGCCGGAAAAAGCGGCTTATCTTTTAAAGGAAGGCTTTAACTGCCGATTTGTGAGATATTCGAGAGGCGGCAGAAAAATAAAAAAGCTTGCGTATTGCTCGGGAAGCGGCGGAAGCCTGCTTGAAGAAGCGATCGGGCTTGGAGCAGACGCACTTATTACGGGTGATGTCAAGCACGACCGTATGATAACGGCTCTGAACGAGGGCGTAACGCTTTTTGACTGCGGACATTTTCATACGGAAAACATAATTCTTCCCTATCTGAAAAAAAGATTTTCCGAGGACCTGCCGCAGATAAGCTTTGAAATTTCAGAGCTTTCTGCTGATCCTTGTGAGTATATCTGAAGAAACAGCTGATTAATGCGTTTCTGCCGTTTTTCAAAATGTACTCAAAGGCGTAAGCCCGTATATTTTTTAAAACGGCTAAACGAACGCTTCAATTTAATCAGCGGATTCTTTGGTATTGCTGTCGGCTTGGGGCGGAGGCTTGGTGGCAGGCACTTCCTTTTGCAGCAGAATACTGCGTCCTGTCTTTTTTAATGTGCGGAGCTTCTTTTTTACCTTGACCTCAAGCTTTTTGGCAAAGCGGTTTGAATAATATTTCTGCTTTAAAGCCTCCATTGATTCAGTGTGGGTGATCGAGCGGATGTTAGGAAACGCTCTTAAAAGACGTTCAGTCTGTTTATCCCTTATCGCAAGTAGCTTTTCATATTTTTCAAGTATTTCGTTCGTTTCATTTGCAAGCTTTTCACCGATCTTTACCGAACCCTTAAGCATAAGAGCGGATATATCATCGATCTGCTTAAGACGCTTATTAAGCTTAGCAACGGCGCAAAGAGAAGCGGTAAGATCGACAGCGATAAGCACAGCCATGATTGCAATGAAGGATATTCCTATTCGGAATGGGAGCTTTTCCGTTCCTATCTCAACAAGCGGATGGACGACCCTTATTACAAAAACACAGCCAAGTCCCCACATTATTGATACCTTGGGACAGATATATCCCCGATAGTTGAATTTCTCATGCGAATAATCCCACCAACGCGTGTTGAAAAGCTTTTCCATACCAAGACCTACAGCAAGCTCAAGGGTTGTGCAAAGTACAAGGGAAACAACAAAAAGAAGCAGTCCCTTATCCGCAATCGGACGTGAGAAAACGGCGATGATAAGCACGCCGAAGCCATAGATAGGACATATCGGCATACTGAGAAAGCCTCGGTTCTGATATTCGCCTGTTTCGATGGTCATATAGACGACCTCAATACACCAGCCGACAAATGCCCAGAAGCAGAACATCAATGCCATCTGATAAAGGCTATAGCCAATAAATGGAATAGTAGTCATAAAAACCTCACTTTTGTCAAATCTTTAATGAAGCATAATTGCTGTCAAACGATTTTAGATCTAATCGGAAGAAAGCTTGCGTTATTTTGTGGCAAGCTCGAATCGGCCGATCGTTTTGCATTTTTGCTTACTGTAAATTTCTACTATATTATACAACGTATAGCATTAAAAGTCAATAAAAAAAAGCTCATTCTTTATTTTTCAGAAATTTATATGGAGAAATTTGAAAAAAGACTTGATTTTTTAGTGATATTGTGTTATAATGATTAAGCTGTTTGCAATGAATATATGGAGAGGTATCGAAGTGGTCATAACGGGGCTGACTCGAAATCAGTTTGCGAGCAATCGCACAGGGGTTCGAATCCCCTCCTCTCCGCCAGAAACCTTGTCAGTAGTCGGTTTTTCCAGCTACTGGCTTTTCTTTTTTTAGTTCTGAGAGAGGCCAAGCCATTGAGCATCGCATCAGCCGAGGTCAGCTTTGAGCTGTAATCCAGATGTGCGTAAATGTTTGCCGTAGTTGAAAAGTCGCTGTGACCGAGCCATTCCTGAATTTGCTTCATCGGGATAGTCTTTCAGCATGAGCCTGTAGGCATCGCACTGAGAAATGTTTGATGCGGTATTCATACTCTGTATCGGCACACGCCGTCAGTTCGCAGATGCTGCCATCCCTCGACAGCTTTGCGAAAGACACGCTCAAACCGAGATAATCCTTTGCAAGCTGATCAATAGGCGTAGCCCGTGACATACGAACTTCTTCATCCTGAGAGCCGAAAAAGAGCTCGACTGAGTTCTTTGTTACGGCTACGGCGATTTATTCTATTTGCTTGTGGGATAAAATCATCAGCAGCCCTTCCTTTCTTCGACAAACCATTTGTTTCCTTCACGAAACAAGAACGGTTCCTTTCCTCGAATCATGACGGTATAACGAATACCGCCGTCACCAACCTTCTTTGAGCCAGCACGGTTGGTGTTGTTGCACTCAACATCGTACCCAGAGGATTGATCGGCGGCGTGATCCTGATTTATAAACTCGCTGTGGCAGTTTGGTATCTGCCTCTCACAATATACAGGCTGGCAGCCTGATCAAAACGGCAGATATGCTGAAAGGATATAGCAAAATGAATTGTTCCCAAGCACAA
>CAZUDC010000028.1:0-14246 GCA_964619105.1 uncultured Ruminococcus sp. | reverse complement strand
TTATTCAAGCTTGTCGGCTTGATTTTTTCCAAATTTTAAATGGTGTTTAGTATAACCGCAGGTTTTCTTTTGGATCCTTACATTCCCACGAGGCGGAAAATCCGTCCCATACATAAAAATGTTAAAGCATTTCTTTGCGAAGCTCTGCACCCGATTTCGGAGAGAGATATGCCGGTGCGATATCGAACACTGTTCTTGCTCCTGACTGACCCTCTCTTGAAAGCCGCACAGCCGCTCTTGCATACGCAACAAGAATGCTCGATGTAAATTCGGGATTTGAACCAAGCTTAAGGGAATACTCTATAATATGCGAGGTTTCCTTATTTTCGCCCGTTTTTCCGCTTCTGATAACAAAGCCGCCGTGAGGAAGTCCGCTGTGAGCTCTTGCCATTTCCTCTGCTGAAATAAAATGCACTGTCGTATCATAATCGGCAAAATAGTTAGGCATTTCCTTAATGCTCTTTTCGATCGCAGCTTTATCAGCACCTTCCTTTGCGACAACAAAGCATTCTCTTATATGCTTCTGACGGGTGGTGAGCTGCGGATTTTCGCCGTTTCTGACTGCTTCAACAGCCGCTTCCACAGGGATAGTATACTGACGTGCGTCGGCAACTCCCTCAATTCTTCTTACAGCATCGGAATGGCCCTGACTTACGCCCTTACCCCAGAAGGTATAATTTTCACCCTCGGGAAGGATTGCACTTGCATAAAGTCTGTTCACTGAGAACATACCGGGATCCCAGCCAACTGAGATAATGCTGATATTTCCGCCCTCCTTAGCCGCCTTATCGACAGCCTCGAAATGCTCGGGGATCTTAGCGTGCGTATCAAAGCTATCTATAGTATTGAACATTTTTGCAAGCTGCGGACCCTGCACAGGCAGATCTGTTGCGCTTCCTCCGCAGAGGATAAGCACGTCAACATCGTCCTTATGCTTTTCAATATCATTCACAGAATAAACCGGAACTCCGCTTGTGAGTATTTTAAGAGCCGACGGATCCCGCCTTGTGAAAACGCATGCAAGCTCCATGTCGGAATTTTGTCTTATCGCAAGCTCTGTACCTCTGCCAAGGTTACCATATCCAACTATACCAATACGAATATTTTTCATTTCAATTCCTCCGTTCCGATTTTCGGCTGAACTATCAGCTAATGGGAACATTATAACACATTTTGCAAGATTTGAAAAGGGGTTTTTCAAAATTTTTCAGATTTTTTTCAAAAAAATAATTTTATCAGCCTGAATATGCAAGGAAAGCTGAATGTTACTTCATTTTCATGCAAAAATCACCGCATAACCGTTTTCCAGTTGTGCGGTGGAATTAATTTAACCCGAAATCTGAATCATAACCTCGTTATCGGAAATATAGCTTGAATTTGCATCAACGGTATATTTCAGATAAAGGCTGCCGCCATCTGCGGTGAGGTTATTTTCTATAGCATTTGCGTAAATACCGATGGATAGCTCACCAAATGGGGTAAAATACCGACAATGATGCTTTTTATCCTTTTCAACGACAAGCAGACTTCCACTCTCGCCGCTCCTTTGTATTGTTGCCATTTCATTGCCGCAGGTCGTTATTTCTGTATGCTCGCCCTCAAAGCCTGTTGCTTCGGATTCCTCATATACTATTTTAAAGCCGTTCCTGACAGTTGAAAAAACTGCATTCGTAATTATCTCACTCTCGCTTATCTCACCGTCCAAATTCTGAACACCCTTGAGCGTCATTGTAACTACTTTTTCCATAATTTTCCTTTCATCACACAAGGGAAACAAGCTCCTCTGTTTCGACCTTTATAACGCTTCCTTTGATTTTTTCACCAAGAAAGCTCTCGGCATTTTCACGGAACATATCCGTGCTGTCGGAGCAATAAAAGGTGATCTCTCCCTGCTCCTCATTTTCATTCAGCATATCATTCCTTGTAAGATATGCGCAGGCGAAATTTGCAGCTTCTCCTCCTGTTGAGATAAGCTCGACACTTTCGCCCATAACTTCCGATATCACATCATAAAGTATCGGGTAATGAGTACAGCCGAGTATCAGTGTATCGATATTTTCACGCTTGAGCGGTTCAAGATACTGCTCTGCAACAAGCCTTGCAACCTTATTATTTCTGTCGGTAAAGCCGTTTTCTACAAGCGGCACGAACATCGGGCAAGCCACTCCGACAACCGTCAGCCCCGATCTTATTGAGCGGATAGCCTTGGGGAACGAGCCTGATTTTATTGTTGCGGCAGTTCCGATAACACCGATCCTGCCGTTCCTCGTTTTTGCACAGGCGGACTGCACCGTTGGAAGAAGAACGCCTGTAAACGGAATCCCGTCAGCGTCCTTTTTCTCCATTCCGACAATTGACGAAACAGTACCGCATGCGGCAATTATCATCTTTACGTTATGCTTTTTCATAAAGGCAATATCCTGAGCGGAATATTCAAGAATCGTTTCACGGCTCCTTGTTCCGTAGGGCAGACGGGCGGTATCGCCGAAATATACTATATTTTCGTTCGGCATGAGGCGATGAAGCTCCTTTGCGCAGGTCAGACCGCCCATTCCCGAATCAAAAACACCTATTGCTGAATTATTCATATTTCCATTGCACCCTCAATAAGCCTGTCAAGAAGCTCCGACTGTGAAATTCCCATATTCTCCATAAGCTTAGGATACATACTTATAGGCGTAAATCCGGGGAGAGTGTTGATTTCGTTAAGGATCACAGTACCATCAGCTTTAAGGAAAAAGTCAATTCTTGAAAGCCCCGAACAGCCGATCGCAGAAAATGCCTTCAGAGCGGTTTCCCTGATCTCATTTTCAGCAGTGGTATCGATCCCGGCAGGAATATTTATCCCCGATGTTCCAAGAATATATTTTGCTTCATAATCATAAAAATCATTGCAGGAAACGATCTCGCCCACTCTTGACGCAAAAGGCTTATCTGTGCCGAAAACAGCACATTCAAGCTCTCTTCCCTCGATATATTCCTCAACGATGACCTTTTTATCATGCGAAAAGGCAAGCTTTACAGCGTCCTTGAGCTGGCTGAACGAAGCCGCTTTATTCACTCCGACAGACGAACCGCTGTTGCACGGCTTGACAAAGAGCGGGAAATCAAGCTCATTGACGATATCCTCGCATATCCCGTCAAGTCTGCCGAGATCGGACTGGAAAACAACTCTGTGACGAGCCATTTCAATTCCCACCGATTCAAGAATTTTATGCGTAACAGACTTATCCATACAAGCCGCAGAAGCACATACCTTACAGCCGACATATGGGATCCCCGAAAGCTCAAGCAGCCCCTGGATACAGCCGTCCTCGCCGTGCTGACCGTGGAGAGCGGGGAAAACGACATCTATTTTAGTCAATGAATATGTACCGTCGGTGATTTTCATAATGCCCTTGTACATCGGATCGGGAAGAATAACGGCAGGAACGCAGTCAGGGTTTGACTCCCATCTTCCCGAGGAGATCATATTTATATCGCCGGGGTAAAAAAGCCAGCGTCCTTTTTTTGTGATGCCGATAGGAACGACCTCATATTTATCGGCAGGTATAGCATTGATGATATTTGCTGCGGAGATAAGCGATATATCATGCTCGTTTGAAACTCCTCCGAATAATACGGCAACTCTTATTCTTGACATTTATGACCATTCCTTTCGGTGGATTTATATTTTCATTCCACATACAATACATTATATCACGTTCACACCATAAAAGTCAAGGGAAAATCAATTTAGTTGACTGAAATATAGTCCGCTGCAGAATAGCCCTCTATGCCGTTGTAGCTTATGATGTACCAGTTGCCTGTCTGACCGAGGACTGTAACCTCGGCACGGTTCGGGATAACTCCGAGAACTCTTGAATTGATGCTCGGAAGGCTTCTTATGTTGAGATTTGAGCCGTCCGTCCTGACCGTTCCTGTCCGTGCAGGCACCGCTTCAACAAATGGTATACCGAAATAATCGCAGAGCGACTGAACAAGATTTCTTGCGATAGACTGTGTATTTGCCTTTATCCATTCAGCGTCCTCAGCGTTGTCGTGATAACCAAGCTCGCAGAGTACAGCTATCGCCCTTGTCTGCGTGACCTCGCCAAGAGAGGTAGTCGGGAGTGTGTTTACCTTTGACGGAACAGGATAGATATTTTTGAGATTATTCACGATTATATCCGCAAGACGTTCGCCCTGAACCGAATAGGGAGAAAAATAAATATCTATCCCCGAAAGAATGCCTGCAAAGCGTCCTCCGCCCGCATTTGAATGGAGCGCAAGATGGACGTCATAATAACGTGAATTTGAATCGGAAACGGCGCCTCTTACATCACGGTCCGGGTCGTTTCTGCTGAAGGTTATCCCCGATGAACGCATATAAGGCTCCATAGCGTCGGCGATAAGGTTCATCTGCTGTTCCTCATTGCCGCCGTTGATATATTCATTCCATTGCTGTGTTGAAGGACTTAAAAATACACTTGGCATAAAATCTCTCCCTTGATTTTTATTGCTTCTCCAATTAAATCAAGAAGGTTTATGCGAAGGTCCGGGAAGAAAACCGCAGAAATACGCATATATTTCAAGACGGAGCTCGGTTGTGGGACAAGCGAAAATTCAGGAGTTAATTGGGGGAGCAATAAATTCTATTCATAAAAGCTTATTTATATTACAGATCAAAATGAATATTTTTCTTTGCATTGTGCAAAATATCTAAAGAGCGTTAAAACAGGTTGTGCAAAGAAGAGAAACAGAGATTTTACACAAAAAAACTGTTGACAAACCCCCAAAAATAGTGTAAAGTATATGTAGAAAATTTAGTCGAACATTTATTGGAGTTTTACCTTTTTGGGCATAACCAACTTTTCACACGCTGTCAGTCTGTTGACTGAACGGTTCAGGTCTGTGTGTAAGAGTTGGTATTTTTTATATATTTTTTTCAGATAAGAGGCGGGCTGACCGCGAAGGATCTGTCGTTCATCTCCAATATCTTGCACAAAGGCTTTTCAAAAACGGATCTCTCCACAAAACGCTCGGTGAGGACGGAGCATTTGCAGCGGCAATAAAAAAGCCTTGCAAAAGCCAATATAAATGTGCATTATATATACAGGAGCATATCCTTAAAACCTACAAAAAGGATATCGACCAGGACGGACTTTTCACGCCCGCTATCCATCTGAAAAAAAGTCAGCTCTGAAGCCGATTTTTAATAAATGCTGATATCATAACGGCAAGGTACCGGTCGGATGATATGGGCAAAATAGAAAAAATTGCATAAAAACAAGGAGAAAACACCATGAAGGATAAAATTTTCGGGGTTCTTCAAAGAGTCGGACGTTCATTTATGCTTCCGATCGCACTTCTGCCTGTTGCAGGTCTGCTTCTTGGCATAGGCAGCTCTTTTACCAACCCCACAACCATTGAAACCTACAGACTTTCGGGCATAATATACGAAGGCGGCATACTTTACACCATTCTTGATGTTATGAGCAAGACGGGAAGCGTCGTTTTTGATAACCTTGCATTGCTTTTTGCGATGGGCGTTGCGATCGGTATGGCGAAAAAGGAAAAGGAGGTTGCGGCACTTTCGGGTGCTATCGGCTACCTCATTATGAACACGGCTATAAGCGCTTTGATCACCGCTAAGGGCGGAGTTGAAGCCATGGCGGCTAACTCAACGACCTCTGTTCTCGGCGTCACAACGCTCCAGATGGGTGTTTTCGGAGGTATTATAGTCGGACTTGGCGTTGCGGCATTGCATAATAAATTCTACAAGCTACAGCTTCCGCAGGTGCTTTCATTCTTCGGCGGCACACGCTTTGTTCCGATAGTTACAAGCGTTGTTTATCTTATCGTCGGCGCAATCATGTTCTATCTCTGGCCGTTCGTTCAGCTCGGAATTGCACAGCTTGGTCAGCTCGTTCTCGAATCAGGCTATGCAGGAACATGGATCTACGGTATTCTTGAAAGAGCTTTGATCCCATTTGGTCTTCATCATGTATTCTATATGCCCTTCTGGCAGACAGAGCTTGGCGGTGCGATGATAATTGACGGCGTTACCGTTCAGGGTGCGCAAAATATTTTCTTCGCTGAGCTTGCTTCAAAGGCAACAGAGCATTTCTCTGTTTCCGCAACAAGATTTATGTCAGGCAAATTCCCGTTTATGATCTTCGGACTTCCTGCGGCAGCATTTGCGATGTACAGAGCCGCACGTCCCGAAAAGAAAAAGGCAGTGGGAGGACTTCTTCTTTCTGCGGCTCTCACATCAATGCTTACGGGCATTACAGAACCGCTCGAATTCACATTCCTCTTTGTCGCTCCCGTAATGTATGCAGTTCACTGCGTTCTTGCAGGTCTTTCCTATATGCTTATGCATATTTTCAATGTCGGAGTTGGTATGACCTTCTCAGGCGGTGCGATCGACCTTACGCTTTTCGGTATTCTTCAGGGAAATGAAAAAACAAACTGGATATGGATAGTTCTTATCGGTCTTGTTTATGCAGTCGTTTACTATTTCGTATTCTATTTTATGATAACAAGGTTCAGCTTCAAAACTCCGGGCAGAGAAGCCGATGATGAGGAAACCAGGCTTTATACCCGTAAGGATATGAACGAACGCAAGGCAAATTCCACTGAAAAGACTTCGGACGGCTTTGACAGAGTTAGCGCTCTTATCGTAAAGGGTCTTGGCGGCAAGGCAAATCTTTCCGATGTTGACTGCTGTGCAACAAGACTTCGTGTAACGGTTAATAACGCAGAGCTTGTGCAGGATTTCCTTCTTAAGGAGAGCGGGGCTTCAGGAGTAATTCATAAGGGCAACGGCGTTCAGGTTATTTACGGTCCTCACGTTTCCGTTGTAAAATCCGATCTTGAGGATTTTCTCGATACAGCTATGGCAGATAAGGTCGATGAGCTTTTGGGTGAATCAGCTCCGTCAGACCCTGTTAAGACAGAAGAAAAGCCGACAGAAGCAAAATCCGACGCAGCAGAGCTTTATGCACATCTTAACGGCACTGTAATTCCGCTTGAACAGGTTGAGGATGAAGCTTTTTCCGAAAAGCTCCTCGGTGACGGTGTTGCGATCGAACCAACAGAGGGCAGGCTTTACGCTCCCTGTGACGGCAAGGTCGATATGCTTTTTGACACAAAGCACGCTGTAAACCTTGTTTCCCCGGACGGCTGTGAAATCCTCCTTCACATCGGGATTGACACCGTTAAGCTTGGAGGAAAATTCTTTGAAGCTCACGTTTCCGATGGTCAGGAGATCCACAAGGGCGATCTGCTCATCAGCTTTGATATCGACGGAATAATGAACGCAGGCTACAAGATCACAACGCCTATGATCATCTGCAATACGGATGATTACAATTCAATCGAAGCTATCGCTTCGGGAAATATTTCCGCAGGCGAGAGAATATTAAAAATCAATTAAAAGGAGAAATCATTATGACTGCTTTCAGCTACACTATCAAGGACGAACTCGGGATCCACGCAAGGCCTGCAGGTCTTCTCGCAAAGGCCGCCAAGGCTCTCGACAGCAATGTTACCATCTCCAAGGGCGATAAGTCCTCTGCTGCAACAAGGCTTATGGCTCTTATGGGTATGGGCATCAAATGCGGAGATACTGTTACAGTAACGATCGAGGGCGGTGACGAGGCTGCCTCCGAAAAGGCTATGAAGGAATTTTTTGAAGCAAATCTTTAAAATAAAAACGCAGGGGCGGCTTTTCTGAAACCGTTCCCTGCATAAATCAGGGAGGCAGATTTTATGAATATTTGGCATGATATTGATGAGGCTAGAATATATCCTACCGATTTTATTTCTGTAATTGAAATTTCAAAAGGGAGCAATATGAAGTATGAACTGGACAAAAAGACAGGTATGCTTTCCCTTGACAGAATACTTTTCACTGCGACCTATTATCCGATGAATTACGGCTTTATCCCCCGCACCTACGGCGACGACCACGACCCTCTCGATGTGCTTCTGCTCTGCTCACAACCGATAATGCCGATGACCATTGTAAGGAGCTATCCTATCGGAGTTATTTATATGGAGGACGGCGGTATGGGTGATGAAAAGATAATCGCGATCCCATACGGCGACCCTACATATAACAGCTACACGGATATTAATGAGCTTCCGCCGCATATTTTTGACGAAGTAAAGCATTTCTTCTCCGTTTATAAGGAGCTTGAGCATAAGACTACAAACGTCAGGGAAACGGGAGGTCCTCTTGAAGCCGTTGCTGTCATAGAAAGGGCAATTGAAAGCTACAAAAGAAAATTTGCAAAATGACAGCAGAAAGGAATAAACAATTATGGTAAAATATCAGGGCAAGGGAGTTTACGGCGCTGTCGCATACGGAAGGATATCCGTTTTCAAGCGGAAGGACGTAAGCGTTAAGCGTGAAAAAACCGAAAATACCGCCGCAGAGCTTGAAAGGCTTGAAAGAGCAAAGACAACTGCGATCGAACAGCTCCGCACGATTTATGAAAAGGCTCTTAAGGAAGTCGGAGAAGCAAATGCCGCAATTTTCGATATTCATATGATGATGGTCGAGGACGAGGATTACAACGACGCTATCACCGGGATGATAACATCGCAGAATGTCAATGCGGAATATGCTGTTGCCGTAACGGGCGATAATTTTGCGGAAATGTTCGCAGCTATGGACGACGCATATATGCAGGCAAGAGCTGCCGATGTAAAGGATATTTCCAACCGTATCATTAGCTGTCTTACAAACGGTGCGTCGGCTGACGATGCATCTGATGAGCCTGCTATAATCTGTGCGGACGACCTTGCTCCGAGTGAAACCGTTTCGCTTGACAAGGATAAGGTGCTTGCGTTCGTTACAGCTCATGGTTCATCAAATTCACATACGGCGATCCTTGCAGGAAATATGAATATCCCTGCGATAATCGGAGTTGGAGAAGAGTTTCTATCCTCTGTAAGGGACGGAGCTATGGCTGTTGTCAACGGCTTCACGGGTGAGGTTTTCCTTGACCCTGATGAAAAAACCATTGCCGAAGCGGAGAAAAAGCGTGCCGGGGAGCAGGAGAAAAAGGAACTGCTCCAAAAGCTTAAGGGCAAGGAAAATGTGACCCTCAGCGGCAAGAAAATAAACATCTATGCAAATATCGGCAGTGTTGATAACATCGGTGCGGTGCTTCTCAATGACGCAGGCGGTATAGGACTTTTCCGAAGCGAATTTCTGTATCTCGAAAATTCCGATTATCCTTCCGAGGACAAGCAGTTCAGAATTTACAAACGAGTTCTCGAAAGTATGGCAGGCAAAAAGGTTATTATCCGCACGCTTGATATAGGCGCAGACAAGCAGTGCGATTATTTCAGGCTTAAAAAGGAGGAAAATCCCGCACTCGGCATAAGAGCGATAAGGCTTTGCCTTAACCGTCCCGAGGTTTTCAGAACGCAGCTCCGTGCATTGTTCAGAGCTTCAGCCTTCGGTAAGCTTGGAATAATGTTCCCGATGATAGCGAACGTCTGGGAGCTTGAAGAGATAATCTCTATCTGTGACAGCGTAAAGAATGAGCTGAAAAACGATGGAATCGAATATGCCAGGGACACAGAGCTTGGAATTATGATAGAAACACCTGCGGCGGCTCTTATCAGTGACAAGCTTGCACCTATGGTTGACTTTTTCAGCGTCGGAACGAACGACCTCACGCAGTATACACTTGCCTGCGACAGACAGAACCCTGATATTGACCGTTTCTGCGACGTGCATCATGAGGCTGTGCTTCGCCTTATTGAAATGGCGGCGGATAATGCGCATAAGCACGGCAAATGGATAGGAATTTGCGGCGAGCTTGCGGCAGATACCTCTCTCACCGAGGAATTTTTAAGAATGAACATTGATGAGCTTTCAGTTTCACCGTCCTTTGTTCTCAAGGTAAGGGATAAAGTCAGATCGATCGACATTTGACAGAATACCAAGCACCTACAAAATACAGAAAAATAACACCGTACAAAAATCCGATGTACGGTGTTTTAGCTGAAATCAGTTTCCGCTGACGTTGGTAAGATTAAGACGCTTTATTTTCCTGAGTGCGATAAGGTTCACTATCAATGCGAACAGCGCTCCGACCGCACAGGCGTAAAGACAGGCAGGTATATTCGGTGTTCTTACATATCTGTAAGCTCCTGTTTCTATAATGCGCACCACAATATAAGAAAGCAGTATCCCAAAGCCGCTGCCGAGGATAAGTCCGAGTATCGTAAGGATAATATTATCCTTGTAAACATATGCCCGCGTTTCCTTTAAGGTATAGCCGTTGATACGCATTACCGCAAGCTCTCTTGCCTTTCTGTTGATATGCATAACTATCTGATTGAGAAGCACAAGCAGAGCCATTACAGCCGATAATGCAAGGCATATCAATATAACAAGATCGACAGCGTCCGCAGTCCTCATAAATTCGCTGTTATCCTTTAATGAAAGGAAGCCGTCCATATCACGCACTATCTCATACAGTCCGCTTATATCACCCTTCAGCAGGAACACACATTCATCGGTGCTTTCTCCCATCGCCTTTTCATAATAGCTGTCCGATGCTACAAAAAGATGATATGCCAGATAATGCTCAATAACACCGGCGATCTTAAACTCCCTTGCATTGCCCTCGGAATCCATAAATTCGACAACAGAGCCCGCTGAAAGGTTATTCTTCTCAGCGCATTTGCGTGAAACAAGGATCCCGTCCTCGGGGAGAGAAACAGTCGCCCTTGCTTCGATATCCCATATATTCATATAATCCTTAAGCTCGTCGGGATCTGAAGCGGTAACGATATGAGCGGTTCCCCAGCTTCCGCCGTTAACACGGAATTTCTTGAGCTTATCCTGGATTACGGTATAGCTTATGCCCCTTTCCTGCAAAAGCTGCTCAAAATCCTTCCTTTCCCCGACACTTGTATCTATAACAAGCCTGTTTTCATACATAAAATACTCGTCAAACTGGATCACTGACGAATTTTTTATCGCCAGCTTCAGCGAAAAGCATATCACAAGCAGTGCAATACAGCCGACAACTCCCATAATAGTTGTCATCATACGTCCAGGATCGCTGAGAACATTTTTTATCATTGTTTTTGAATACAGGCTGAGCCTTTTATAGCTGCGCCATTTTTCAAAGAAAAAGCCCCTTCCTCTGACAGGCACTTCACCTCGCAGAAGCTCCGTTGCAGGCATTTTAACAAGCCTTGCGCAAGCGGCATAGGTTGCAGCAAGAAAAACCGTCAAACATATCGCCGCAGTCAGGAAGGCTTCCTTCCACGCAAAGGCAAGCGGAACTCTGCCAAGCAGAAAATCAGGATTGAAAATATGAAGCACAAGATTTTCAACAATGACAACCCCTGCCGCCCAGCCGAGAAGTATTCCGAGAACTGCGCATAATATGTTATAAAGCATATAATGGTTCAATATTTCCCTTGAGGTGAAGCCGAGAGCCTTCTGCGCTCCGATAAGCGTTCTCTGCTCGTCGATCATTCTTGAGATCGCCGCATGGCATACAACAACTGCAACAAGCAGGAAAATAATGGACATTGAATAGCTGAGTCCGTAAATACCGTCAACGATATCCTTTATGCCTCGGATATCGCCGATATCGTTTCTGACAGAGATTATCCAGTCCTTCAGCTCGATATCCCCTACCCTTTCCTTTGCGTCCGCAAGCGCTGCATTTGCTTCGTCAAGGCTTTCCCTTGCATCGTCAAGCTCAGCCTCCGCATTTTCGATATCCTTTTCCGACTGCTTATATTCAAGGATAGAATTTTTCAGCGGAAGTCCGATATCGCCAAAGGCTTCAAGCTGTTCAAGGGCAGCATCAAGCTCTGTATTGATCCCCATATCTGCAAGGGCAGACCGGATTTCCGCCAGAGCCTTTTCAAGCTCGGCTTTGCTCCCGTCAAGGCTTTTTTCACCGTCAGAGATCTCCTTTTCACTATCGATAATTTTCTGCTCCGCTTCGGATATTTCTTCGCTTGCGTCATCGTAAAGATAATTAAAGCGTAATTCCGCACGCTCACTGCCAAGCTGTTCAAGGCTTTCCTTAAAGCTGTTTTCCTGCTCCTTATACTCATCGGAAAAATAATAATAATTATCAAGAGCATTGTTCTTCACAAGAGCAGTAGTATAACAGCCGCTGTAATGATCGACATCAAAGGCTTCCCTTGCAAGCATTATGTAATAAGAGGCCGCACCAATGCCTTCAGTGCTTGAGCCTCTCGAATCGCTGACCGATGAACAGCAGAAAAACGGCTCGTTCACAATGGCTGTAACGGTGAAGCTATCCGACATAAGCTCGCCGTCATGCTCAAGAGTTATCTCATCGCCTATCCTGATATTATGCTCACCGGCAAATTTCTGCTCGACAGCCGCTTCGTTGTAATAGGTTGGCAAAGCTCCCTCGATAATAACGGGATCGTTCATTTTGTCAGAGAGCGACCTTGCCTGAAGGATCATTTTTTCTCTTTCGCTGTTCATCAGCACCATAGCCGAATAGCCGCCATCTGCGCTGTCAACGCCGCTCTGCTCTGAAATTGCGGCAATATCCTCCTCGGTGATCCCGTTCGCACAGGTTATTTCCAGCGATTCAAGATGATTCCTTACAAAATAGCTGTCAGCCTCCTTCAGAACTGCGACCGCCGAGGATTGAAGTCCGAGAAAAATAGCGATGCTTGTTGCCGCAATAAAAGCAACGGCAAAAAATGAAACGCCGTTTTTCTTAATGGTCCTGAAAAGATATTTTGACCTTGCTTTTCTTTTTACCATACTAACTCCTTTGCGCTTGCAGGGTGTCTGTTGACGATGACCTCCGCAACAACTCCGCCCTTCATACGGATAACTCTATCCGCCATTTTTGCAATTTCCTCGTTATGCGTGACCATTAAGAGAGTGGTCCCCGAGTGTATGACCTCTTCAAGCACGGTCAGAACCTCGATGCTTGTTTCATAATCAAGAGCGGCTGTCGGCTCGTCTGCAAGGATTATTCTCGGCTTTTTCACCAAGGCTCTTGCAATGGAAACACGCTGCTGCTGACCGCCTGACATCTGAGCGGGATAATTGCCCCTTCTCTGGGAAAGTCCGACCTTTTCAAGAGCCTCTGCGGCATTCATTGAATCATCGCAAAGCTCGCCAATAAAATCAAGATTTTCCTCCGCAGTAAGCGTTGGCATAAGGTTATACGCCTGAAAAATAAAGCCGACGGAATGCCTGCGGTACTCTGTAAGAGTTTTTTCATCTGCCTTGGAATAATCCTTGCCGTCAAAAAGGAACGTTCCCGCAGTGAGCTGATCCATACCGCCGATGATGTTGAGCATAGTGGATTTTCCGCAGCCCGATTCTCCGAGAATAACAAGAAACTCGCCCTCTCTTATATCAAGATTAACACCCTTAAGCACCTTAAGCTCATTTTCGCCCGAGCCAAAGGTCTTGGTAACATTTCTAAGGGAGATCATCACCTTCTTATCCTCAATAAACCCAAGGTTAAGTCCCCTGCCGTCAACCGCTATCGCAGTGAGCATTGCAAGATTTTCGCAAAGACTTACGTCCTCGTCATCGTAAAGAGAGCCATCCCTTTTATTGATTATCTGGATACAGCCGATGACTTCATATTTATTTACAAGCGGCACGCAGATCATACTTTTGGTGTCAAAGCCTGTCGTCCTGTCAAATCGTCCTGCCCATCTTGCGTCCTTTTTGCAATCCTTTATGACCATAGATCTTCCATTTTTGACAACGGTGCCTGCAATGCCCTCGCCTGGCTCAAGGCTAAGACCTGTCAGATCGCCGCCGCCTATCCAGAAGGACGGATAAATACGCTTATCCCCGGCCGAATTATAGAACCATATCGTGCCCGCCTCGGCTCCGACCGCCCTGACGACCTGTGCAAGAGAGGTGCGCAATGCGTCCTCAAGGGATTCCGCCTGCTGAAGCAGGGCTGTGATCTCCCAGATCACCTGTGTATAAACTATTTTTTTATCCTGTTCACTCATTTTTTAATGTTCCCTCCTGAAAAAGGTTATTTTTAGGCAATCCCGCACAAAGATCGTATACTGTATTGCCCTTATATTATATCACATCATTAACCATTTGTCTACAATTAATTTGCAATCGGGAATTTTCAGATTAAGGCTAAGCTCTCGTTTTGTTGTTTTGATAAATGTACGGATTTACGCTTTTGGGGCAAGCGGAAAATCCAGGAGTTAATTCTGGGAGCAATCGTATGGTAAAAATG
>CAZUDC010000027.1:0-14269 GCA_964619105.1 uncultured Ruminococcus sp. | reverse complement strand
GCTTGATTTTTTCCAAATTTTAAATGGTGTTTAGTATAAAACAGCCGATAATTTTTATATCGGCTAAATTCCAACAAGATAAATTATGAGAGCTATCGCGAATAAACCGAGTGACACTGCAATTAAACGCAGCGTCAGATCGGTTATAATATGAGCCTTTGACGGCTTTTCACTGACGGGCGAAAGCTCTGCCGCCGTGCTTCTTGCTTCAAGCTCAAGCCTTGACATAGGCTCGCCGCTTTTTTCGGGTCGTATATAAAGCACGGCTTTTTCAAAATAATCATTTTTCATTCCGCTAATTTCAACAATTCGCCTGTTTACACCTTTTATCATTTATTCTCCGTCCTTTTTTATCAGATGAGCATATTTTTGACGGAAAAAGTGTTTGATATACAAGCAGTATTAACTTTTCAGGGAAAAAGATGTTGAAAACTCGGTGGAAAATGGTGAAAACCAAGCTTATGATGTGGAAAACTCTGTGGAAAGTGTGAAAAAATGCGTAAAATCGTTAGGTTGGTTTTCCACATAAATGCGCTCTTATGTGAATACAAGCTGTAATACAGGTTAAATCATTTCAACATCATAAATCTTTGCCGAAAATGGTGCAAAGGTATCTTTGAATGAATATTGATGCCATTTATAAGGCTTATCCTCGTATTTTATGGAGGGCTTTTTTACTGTTCGGGTGCTTCCGCTGTAAATATCGCTGTCACTGTATAAAATTTCACGGTAATACGCCTTTTTGTCAACTCCGATAGTATAATCCTCATAATTCTTATCCGAAAGGTTAAGGACAACTATAACTGCCTTATTTCCTGATATTCTCTCGTAAACATAAACACAGTCCTCTGCGGCGTCGGCCTCAAGCCATTTGAAGCAGCTTTCGTTGTATTCGCCGTCGTGAAGTGCGGAATGCTTCTTATAAAGCCTTGAAAGATCGCCGATAAAGCGTGAAAGCGAATCGTGGAGAGGATAACGCATCATAAACCAATCCTGCTGGCGTTCCTCCGTCCATTCCCTGAACTGTCCGAATTCACCGCCCATAAAATTGAGCTTCTTGCCGGGGTGAGTGTACATATAAGCATAAAAAGCACGAACCTGTGGGAATTTTACTTCATAATCGCCCCACATTTTCTGGATAAGAGCCGCCTTTCCATGCACGTTTTCATCATGTGAAATCGGAAGGATATACAATTCATTATAAAAATACTGCATTGAAAAGGTGATTTTATGATAGTGCTGAGGGCGTTCCGCAGGAGGTGTACGGAAAAAGTCGAGCGTATCGTTCATCCAGCCCATGTCCCATTTATAATCGAAGCCAAGTCCGTCATATTCGCAGGGAGCGGTCACCTTAAGGAAATTCGTGGAATCCTCCGCCATTATTATCGCACTCGGGTGAAGATGATGCAGACCGCTGTTCATATTTCGGATAAACTGTACAGCACCGTTATTTACACCTCTGTTAGCGTTGCCCTGCCAATAGATAATGTTGCTTATAGCGTCCATTCTTATGCCGTCAAAATGAAATTCTGTGAGCCAGTAATTCGCCGCCGACTGCATAAAGCTTCGTGCTTCTCCGCGGAAATAATTGAAATTATACGTTCCCCATTCGCTTGCACCTGCGCCTGTGTTGGGATATTCATAAAGCGCTGTTCCGTCATATTTTGAAAGAGCATAGCTATCCGTTGCCATATGCACGGGAACAAAATCTGTAATAACTCCGATACCTGCCTTATGACATTCGTTTACAAAATATTTCAGATCATCCGGAGAGCCATAGCGAGATGTCGGTGAAAAAAAGCCTGTTACCTGATAACCCCACGATATATCCGCAGGATGCTCCGAAAGCGGCATAACTTCTATGTGAGTATAATTATTCTTTTTCAGATATTCAATAAGCATCGGCGCAAGCTCGCGGTAGGTATACCAGCGTTCCTCGATAGGATTACCAGTATCGAACTGTTCGCCGTCACCCTCTGCCTCGGTGAGCTTCATTTTCCATGAGCCGAAATGTATCTCATAGATATTCATAGCCTTATTATAGTTATTCTGACGATTTTTCAGCCATTCACTGTCGTCAAAGCGGAAGCTGTAAAGATCGGCGACAATTGATGCACTGTTCGGGCGAAGCTCCATTGCAAAGCCATATGGGTCGCATTTTTCCACAACCGAGCCATCAGCACCGTATATGCGATATTTGTACATATGACCAATTTCGGCATTGCCGATATAAAGGGAGAAAACGCCGCCCGTACCTTCCTTGTTCATATATTGACCTTCCCAGCAGTTAAACTCGCCGATGACTTCAATAGCTCTTGCATTCGGGGCATAGGTACGGAAGATAACACCGCCGCCTTCGGGGTGAGCGCCGAAATATGTATATGCGTCAAAAGCACGTCCTTCATAAAAGTCTTGTAAAACCATTATTCTGCTCCTTTTGGGGAGGATAAGCTCCCGCAAGATATTCTGTTGCTTTCATCGTCTGACGAAAACGTTTATTTGATAATATTATACCATAACCTTTTCATTTTTTCAACTATTTTGTTTAAAAACACAATAAAGTTATACGATAAGCATTTTTTGTCAAAATATTTTGAGCAAAAAGCGATAAGAAAGCTGTAAAAGTAAAAATATAAAAATTTTTTGTTAAAAGGCTTTACTTTTTCAAAAAAATGGTGTATAATATTAATTGCTGTAAAAAAGGGAATCGAGGTGTGGCTCAGTTTGGTAGAGCGCTGCGTTCGGGACGCAGAGGCCGTGGGTTCGAGTCCCGTCACCTCGACCAGATAAAAAGTTCGTAAGCTTTTGGTAAAAACCATAGTTTACGGACTTTTGCTTTTATTTCTTCCCATATGCATTCATGGTTAATCTGTTGGTTTAACATTTTGTATCAAAAATTCACAAGGAGTTTCAACGAGTAAACAACCAATTAAATATCCGTAACAAAAATGCAATGCAAAAATTCAAGCTTTTCCTTGCAATCTGTAATTAAATATGTTATAATAAAACGAATAGTATTATTTTGTAAAGAATATAGCTTTTAAGGAGTTTTTATGGCATATAATAATTCACCAAAACGCAGAGAATCATCTGCATACCGTGATAAAAACGGCAGAGCTGATAACAGACGTTTTCATTCAGCTCAAAAATCGGACAGAGATATTTCCGAGCGTGAAGGATCGTCCGAAAGAGAGGACGATAACGGTCTTATTATCGGAAGAAATCCCGTTATTGAGGCGATGAAATCGGGAAAACAGCTTGATACTATTTATATAGATAACGACAGCGGCGGCAGTATCAGCCTTATCTGCAGAATGGCTAAGGAAAGGGATATCGTTGTCAAGCAGGTCAGTCCTGCAAAGCTTGACGCTATGTCCGACGGAAAATCGCATCAGGGCGTTATCGCTTCGGGTGCTTGTGCGGAATATTCAAGCATTGAGGATATTCTCGCTGTTTCAAAGGAAAAGGGCACTGCTCCGTTTATTATAATCTGCGATGAGATAGAGGATCCGCATAATCTTGGTGCGATCATCCGTACTGCCGAGGCGGCGGGAGCTGACGGTCTTATTATTCCGAAAAGACGCAGTGCATCACTCAATCAGACGGTTTATAAAACCTCTGCTGGTGCAGCGAGCTATCTTCCGGTTGCAAGAGTATCAAACCTTGCGGCGGCAATTGACGAGCTTAAGGAGAACGGCGTATGGATATACGGCACGGACGCTTCGGGCGAGGATTACAGCAGGGTCGATATGAGCGGAGCTTGTGCGATAGTTATCGGCTCTGAGGGCTTTGGTATGGGCAGACTTACGAGGGAAAAATGTGATTTCCTGTTAAAGCTGCCGATGTTCGGTCATGTCAATTCGCTGAATGCTTCCGTTGCGGCGGGAATATTTATGTATGAGGCTGTTCGCAGAAGAGAAATGAAGAAATAATCGATCGGTGGTGAAGAAATTTTGGCAGACAAGCTTTACTCAATTGATGATATACTTAGCGAATATTCGGGCAAGGGCAAGGCTGCATCCGGTGGTGCAGGTGAAAATCCCGCAAAATCCGATGAAAAGGAAAAAAAGGATACAGTTACTCTGCATAATACCGATATTTTCGATAAAATAGAGGAAAAGAATGAGCCTGCTCCAAGGGCTGAAGAAAAAAAGCCTTTTGAGGAAAAATACAGCAAGCTCTCCGAAAAAATGAGCGAGGTCGCAAAGCGTGAGAGTGAAAATCCTGAAAGAATTGTAAAGGGGCAGGGCAAGGAACGTTCTTTTTCCGAAAAGATAGAAAATTCCGATTACCCCGAGGCAAAGGAAAAGAGTCTCTCTCTTGCCGAACGCTTCAAAAGCAGAAAAAAGCAGGAAATAAAAGAGGAAAAAGCAGAAGAGCCAGAGCTTTCCCCGTCTGTAAAAAAGAGCGTCAAGGGAAATCCGTTTGATAAATATGCCGCTATTGCAGAGAATAGCAATGAAAATGATAAGCCTGCTCCTGCTGTGACTGAAACGGTAAAAAAAGGCAAAAGCCTTGATGAAATACTTGAAGAATATTCCAAAGAGCCTGCCAAAAAGGCGAAAAAGGAATTTACACAGCATAGAAGCCTGACAGAATTTTTTACAAGAAGGCTCCCTACTGACGACGCTAACGGCGAGCTTTCCGACGAGATGAAAAGGCTTCGCAGGGAGCGTATGTCAAGAACGCAGGGAGTTTCACCCGTTGAAAGAAAGTCGATCTCGGATATCGACTTAAAGCTTGACGATAAAATACTTCCCGATACATCACAGTTCAAGCTTGATAATACAGAATCTCTGAAGCTGACTGAGCTTCAGGAGAGAAGAAGCAAGAAGATAAAGGATTTTGTCCTTGTCGGCGATGAGGAGGATCTCCCCGAGGAAGAAGCTGACGGCAAGGCGATAGACGATTACGAGGAATATGACGATGCGGCGGCGATAGCCAGCGATATCGACAGAATAAAGGGAACGCTTGTTATAAGACTGGCCGTTGTAACGCTCTGCCTTTTTTTCAGTGCGTATATCTCGCTTGCGAATGATATTGGCGGACTTCCGATGTTTGAGCTGCTCAATAAAAGAACGCAGACAACTACATATCTTTTCGTGAATGCTATAATCGGGATACTTGCGGCATTTTCAGCCTATCCCGTCATAAGCTGCGGTCTGTCAAAGCTTTTTTCGCTCAAAGCGGACTGCGACAGTCTGACAGCTGTTTCAATGGTGACAGGCATTGCAAACTGTATTATAATGTTCGCAAATACCAACCTTATCAAGGGCAGTATTGTGCATATTTATCTTACAACAGCGATACTTTCGCTTCTATTCAATACGATCGGTAAGCTGCTTATCGTTATAAGGACAAAAAGAAGCTTCGGATTTGTTTCGGGGAGCAGTGATAAATATGCCGTGACCTGCGTTGAGGACGATGAAACCGCACAGAATTTCACAAGAGGAGCATTGAGGGATTTTCCAAAGCTTGCTTCAATAAAAAGAACGGAGCTGCTCTGCGATTTCCTTAAAATTTCCTATGCTTCCGACAGTACGGACAGCTTCTGCCGACTTTTTACGCCGATAATCCTTATTGCAGGAATAATAGTCGGAGTGCTTGCGGGAGCTGTTGCGAACGGAATATACGGTTCATCGGGGGCATATGTCGGTTTTTCCGCATTTACAGGGTGCGTTGCGATATGCTCGGCTGTTTCGCTTATGCTTGTTGTAAACCTTCCGATGGAGCGCGCTTCAAAGAAGAATGCAGAGCATCAGGGTACTTTACTCGGATATGACGCAGTGGAGGAATTTGCCGATACAAACAGCGTGCTTGTCGATGCGGCACAGCTTTTTCCACAGGGAAGCATTACTCTTTCCGCAATAAAGGCCTTTTCCGATACACGAATTGACGAGGCTATCGTTGAAGCGGCAAGCCTTACAAGTCAGTCTGGCAGTATCTTAAAGAGTATGTTCTATGATATAATCGCAGGAAAAACGGAGCTTCTCGATCCTGTTGAAAGCTATATTTTTGAGGATTCAATGGGTCTTTGCGGCTGGATAAACAATAAGCGGGTGCTTCTCGGCAGCCGTGAGCTGATGATAAACCACAGCATTGAGGAGGTTCCCTCCGCCGCAAAGGAGCAGGAATATACAAGAGGTGGAAAATCCGCTGTTTATCTTTCAATTTCGGGCGAGCTTTCGGCGATGTTCCTTGTTGAGATAAGTCCATCGCTTGAAGTAAAAAAAGCACTTTCCGAGCTTGCACGTCAGGAGGTTTATACCATAATCAAGACGGTAGATTCGCTCGTTTCTATCAACCTTATTTCAGAGCTGTACGGCGTTTCCTCCGAATATTTCAAGCTTCTGCCTTTCAGACTTTATGAAAAATATGAGGAAACCGTTGAGTATGAACCCAAGGTGAGAGCAACAGCCGCTTGTTCGGGAAGCTTTGCCGCTGTTTCATCAATAATCTGCGGCTGTAAGCGAATGAGAGGAACTATCTCAACAGGTATTGCCCTTGAAGCGGTATCGATCCTGCTTGGCATTATGATATGCTTTGCAATGGTGATATTAAAATGCTTCGGCGAGCTGTCTGCGACTATGACGTGCGCATATAATCTTTGCTTTGCGGCAGTATTCATTATTTTTCAGCTTTTTCGCAAGGTTTAACATAAACATAGCTTTGAGCTGCCATTATTTAAGGAGTGATTCTTATGAAGAAAAGGACGTTTTGATTTGATAAGAAAATTCTGCTTTATGTATGTCTGCTTATGGTAGTGCTTCAGCTCCTTGTTACAGCGATAAGCTTTTCACTTTCAAGCAATATCATCGGCGATGAGAGCGAAAAAAGATAATAGCGGATATGCAGGTATATGCAAATGATTTCAATAACTGGATGAACGCAAAGGGCGAGGCTGTTTATACTCATATGGGAAGTGTTGAACAGTATACGGGAAAATATGTACAGCCGGGTACTCTTGTTACTCTGAGGGATTATGATAACAATAAGGTAGTGCTTTGTACAGCGGAGCTTACATACGGCTGGCAGCTCGGCAACAGCATTGATTACAGCGAATATTCAAAATCAGTTAATACGCTTGCGCTTGTAAATATCGTAACGCTTTTTCCAAACGTGCTTATAATTCTTGTGCTTGGTTCGGTCTTGCTCAAAAGATGCCTTAAGCCTGTCAAGAGCATACATAAGGCTATCATCAGTATGAAAAAGGGTGATCACGCTCCCGATTATTTCGGAAACGATGTTCTCGGTTTGCTATGCGAGGCTCTTGCGAATACAAATGCCGCTCTTAAGGGCTATGTAATCGATATTGCGGAAAATCTGCGTAATATGGCCGAAGGAAACTTTGACGTTAAATTCACAGCGGATTATGTCGGCGATTTCTCTTCGATAAAGGCTTCGACAGAAAATATTGCAGCTTCAAGCCTGGCTATGGGTTCAAGTGAGCAGTCGCAGACGGTCAATGAGCTGAATGTTATCGTTGAACGGTTTATGCCGCTTGTTTCGGACAGCGTTGAAAATGCAGAAAAGGCAAGAGATTATTCTGATCAGACAGGCGAATGTATCGAAAACAGCAACATCAGTATGAAGGAACTGCTCGATTCAATGGGAAAAATTACTGAAATGTCGGCAGAGATCGAAAAAATCGTTAAAACTATCGATGATATAGCATTCCAGACGAATATTCTTGCACTTAATGCAGCTGTCGAGGCGGCAAGAGCAGGTGCGGCAGGTAAGGGCTTCGCCGTTGTTGCGGACGAGGTAGGAAATCTTGCTTCAAAATCTGCTGAGGCGGCTAAGGGAACTACGGTGCTTATCCAGAATACAACGGAAGCTGTCGCAAAGGGTTCGGAAATTGCGAATGCAACGGCAGAATCGCTTGAAGCCGTTACTGCGAGATCCAAAGAGGTCAACGAGCTTGTCGGCAATATTTCCAATGCCTGCGATGAGCAGAAAATGCAGATATTCGCAATCAATGATAAGCTTAACGCTATTTCGGATATTGCAAGAAAAAATGCCGCAACAGCGGAGGAATCAGCCGCTTCAAGCGAGGAATTGAGCAGTCAGGCAAGAACACCTGACGAGCTTATGGAGCATTTCAGAGGGTAAAAAAATACAGTCTGCGAAAAGCTCTCGCAGGCTGTTTTTGGGGTTGTTCCGATTATCATAACACACAAAACGGACATGAAACAATTATCTTTCCTGCGTCCTCGCTCCTTAGTGCAATTACTGCTCCTCTTATCAGATATGCTGACGGGTCACCCGATGGACTTTTTCCGACACACTCTATCAGCGTTCCCTCTATAAGACCGAGGTCCTGAAGTCGCCGACGCATATTATACTCGTTTGTAAGCTTTACCACCCGTCCGCTCATACCCTCGGAGAGTGTGGAAAGCTTTTTTTCTATGTTCATATATTATCACCCTTGAGATTATTGCAGGAATGGTTTTTCCCAGCCTGCATTTTATTTTATGCTGTGGAAAATAAAGCGTGACAAAGGGGATATTTTGTGATATAATGGTTTAGGTAAAATACTGGTCGGAGGAAATGAAAATTGGCAAGAATATATCCGCTTTTCTCTTCAAGCAAGGGGAATTCTACATATATCGGAACTAAACAGCAGGGAATACTTATTGATGACGGAGTTTCCTTTGCACGTCTGAAAAAGGCTTTTGAGGTGAATGAGCTACCGCTTGAAGCTATAAAGGCTGTTTTTATCACGCATGAACATTCCGACCATATAAAAGGCTTGTCCATGCTTACAAAAAAGCTCGGCGTTCCTGTTTATGCTCAGGCTTATACTCTTGATATCCTGACGGAAAAGGGCTGTATAAACAGTGAATGCTTTGAAATAAAGGAGTATGAGGAAATATGCGGTATGAAAATATCCTGCTTTCCGACTTCCCATGATACAAGCGAATCCTGCGGTTACAAGATCCTGCTTGACGATGGAAAATGCTGTGCGGTATGTACCGACCTCGGCTATGTTTCACCCGAAGTCGAAGCAGCTCTTATCGGAGTGGACGCTGTTCTGCTTGAAGCAAATTATGATGTTGAAATGCTCCGCAGCGGAAGATATGAATATTATCTTAAAACACGTATCTTTTCAAAGCAGGGTCATCTTTCCAATGACGATTGCGGAAGCTTTGCACGCAGGCTTATCGAAAGCGGAACGCAAAAGCTTATCCTCGGACATCTTTCACAGGATAATAATACGCCCGAAATTGCCGCAGAAACTGTTATGCGCTATTTAGACGGCTATACTCTCAATGCCGATTATATGCTCACAGTCGCACCTGTCGAAACAGGCGGCGGATTTATTTCAGTTTAAAGGGGAACTTTATGCTTAATGTTAATATAATTACAGTCGGAAAGCTGAAGGAGGGTTATCTCCGTGACGCATCGGCTGAATACAGTAAACGACTCTCCGCTTTTTGCAGGCTTAATATTATCGAGCTAGCCGAAAGCAGATTACCCGATGATCCATCTGAAAAGGAGATAACAAACGCTCTTTCCGTTGAGGGAAAGGCTATTGCTCAATTACTCTCGGGAAATAATTGCTATAATATTGCAATGTGTATAGAGGGTAAACAGCTTTCCTCGGTGAAATTTGCCGAAAAGCTTATGAATGCTTCGGCTTATGACGGAAAAAGCACGGTCAATATCGTGATAGGCAGTTCGTTCGGTATCGCTCCCGAAATAAAATCGCTTGCGAATATGCGAATGTCAATGTCGGAAATGACTTTTCCTCATCAGCTTGCAAGAATTATGCTTCTTGAACAGCTTTATCGTGCTTTTCAAATAAATGCAGGCGGCAAGTATCATAAATAATTGCGGGTGTGCATATTGAATGTGCGTTTCAATAAGGGGCTTGACCCGTCATTTAACGAAGCAAATGTTCATTGGGGGATTGAACTCCCACTGAACAGAAATGGAACCCGCCGCCGAATTGAATGAAGTTCAATTTAGAGGCAGGGGGACATCTTGCCTAAGTTATAAGCAATGCTATTGAAAAATTTATGGAAATATAGTATAATATAGAAAATAAACGGGAAAGGATATTTTTTATGAATAAAGTCAGAGTTACAATTTGCGGAAAGGAATATGCGCTTAAGACAGAAGAAAGTGCAAGCTATTTTTATGCACTCGCTAAAAAGGTCGAAAAGGAAATTGACGGAATGGTTGCCCAGTCGGACAGCATAAGCGTTCAGTCGGCGGCTGTTCTTGCGGCTCTTTCAGCCTTTGATGAGGCTCAGAAGGCTAATGAGAGCATTGATAATATACGCACACAGATAAAGGAATATGTTGACGAGGCTTGCGCCGCAAGAGCTGAAAAGGACGAGGCTCTTAAGCAGGTTGAGGAGCTTAAGCTTAAAATATGTGAGCTTGAAAATCAGATCGATATTCAGCAGATGAAGGAAACTATTGATAAAACGGTGAAAAAAGGCTGATGGGAATTGAAATTCTTGCTCCCGCAGGAGGTATGGAAGGTCTGTATGCGGCTGTACGATGCGGCGCTGACGCAGTTTATGTCGGAGGCAGTCAGTTTTCCGCAAGAGCGAATGCGACTAATTTTACAGTGCAGGAGCTTGAAGGGGCGGTTGAATTTTGTCACCTGCATAATGTGAAAATATATCAGGCTCTTAATACGCTTATCTTTGATAATGAGCTGAAAGAGCTTCTTAAAACAGCGAAGCTTTCCGCAGAGCTTGGCATAGACGCATTTATCGTTCAGGACGTTGGTGCGGCATATATGCTTAAACAGGCTCTGCCCGATATGAAGCTGAATGCTTCAACGCAGATGTCAATTCATACGTTGGAGGGCGCTTTGCTTGCAAAGGAAGCAGGCTTTTCAAGAGTTGTGCTTTCAAGGGAGCTTTCTTTTGATACAATAAGCGAGATAGCAAAGGCTGATATCGAGGTCGAAGCCTTTATACATGGAGCGTTGTGTATGTCTGTTTCGGGGCAGTGCTATATGAGTGCGATGATAGGTTCAAGAAGCGCCGACAGAGGTCTTTGCGCACAGGCTTGCAGACTGCCCTTTTCCGCTGTAAAGGGAGAGGATAGATGCGACCTTTCTTTAAAGGATCTTTCGGGAATTGAGTTTATCCCAAGGCTTGAAAATGCAGGAGTTACCTCGGTGAAGATCGAGGGCAGAATGAAGCGTGCGGAGTATGTTGCGGCGGCTGTTTCTGCGTGCAGAGCAAAGGCTGATGGCAAAGAACCCGATATAAATACTCTTGAAGCGGTATTTTCAAGAAGCGGCTTTACTGACGGATATTTAACAGGAAAGCTCGGCAGGGATATGTTCGGTATTCGCAGAAAAGAGGACGTTGTTTCCGCACAGGCTGTCCTGCCAAAGCTTGCAGAGCTTTACCGAAAGGAAACCAAGGCGGCAAGACTGGATTTTGAATGTAAAATAAAGCGGGGCGAACCTGTTTCAATTACCGCTGCTACAGAAAATGAAGCCGTATGCGTTCAGGGTGAAGCGCCACAGAATGCTGTAAACCGTCCGACTGATTTTGCAATGGTAAAAAAACAGCTTGCAAAGCTTGGAGATACGGTTTATGATATCGGAAATGTCACTGCGGATATTGACGAGGGGCTTATCGTTCCCGCTTCGACCTTGAATGCATTGAGAAGAGAAGCTGTTGAACAGCTTGATAAGGCTCGCATAAAAGCAAGGCGTAAGGAACAGCGTTTTGAACTGGTAGAGCTGAATTTCCCGAAAATGCTCAATATAAAGCATAAATCATTCAGAGCAAGGCTTTATAACGTAAAGCAGCTTGCAGGTATTCCCGATAGCTTTGAGCTTGCATTTTTGCCGATAGATATTATCCTTTCGGGAGATCTGAACAGCAATGTAAGGCTTGGAGCAGTTCTTCCGAGATTTGCTGCCGATGAAAAAAAGCTTGCGGAAAAGCTGGAAAAACTTGCACAGCTTGGAATAAAGGACGTGCTTTGCACAAATTATGCACATATAAGGCTTTGCAGAGATAAATTTATTATGCACGGCGATTTCGGATTAAATGCCACAAACTCGCTTACATTGAAAAAATACGCTGAAATGGGTCTTGCTGACGCTACGGCTTCGTTTGAAATGAAGCTTACGCAGATAAACGCTCTTGGTGATATGCTGAAATACGGTATCATAGGCTACGGCAGACTTCCGCTTATGCTGACGAGAAATTGCCCGATAAAACAGGCTGCCGGAGGCTGTAAATACTGCACGGGAGGTCTTACCGACAGAACTGGCAGATTTTTCCCCGTGAAATGCGACGGTACATCAAGCGAGGTGCTTAACAGCGATGTGCTTGTTATGTCCGACAGGCTCAATGAAGCAAGTTGCGACTTTGTTACGCTTATCTTCACCGATGAATCGCCCGAAAGAGTAAGTCAGATATGCGGGCAATATATAAGCCACAGTAAGCCCGATGAAAAAAATCTTACAAGAGGATTGTATTATCGTGGGATAATTTGAAAAAATTGTTGATTTTTTCGTCAAATGTGGTATAATTAAATATGGAAGTGCAGTTCTGCACATATTTTGATTAAGGGAGAATTGACAATGCTTGATATTAAATTTGTCCGTGAAAATCCGGACGCTGTAAAAGAAAACATCAAGAAAAAATTTCAGGACGAAAAGCTGCCGCTCGTTGACGAGGTAATTGAGCTTGATTCCAAGCTCCGCACTGCAAAAACAAGAGCTGATGAGCTTCGTTCGATAAGAAATAAAACCTCTAAGGAAATCGGCGCTCTTATGGCACAGGGCAAAAAGGACGAGGCTGAGGAAGCAAAGAAAAAGGTTACTGTTTTCGGTGATGAGCTTGACGGTCTTGAAAAGCAGGAAACCGAAATTGAAGCAGAGCTTACAAAAAAGATGATGATCATTCCGAATATCATCGATCCTTCTGTTCCTATCGGTAAGGACGACAGCGAAAATGTCGAGATAAAGAAGTATGGCGAGCCTGTTGTTCCTGATTTTGAGGTTCCATATCATTCCGATATAATGGAAAGCTTTGACGGTATTGATAAGGACGCCGCAGGACGTGTTGCGGGAAATGGATTCTATTATCTTATGGGCGATATTGCAAGGCTTCATTCCGCCGTTCTTGCCTATGCGAGAGATTTTATGATAGACAGAGGCTTCACATATTGCATTCCTCCGTATATGATAAGAAGCAACGTTGTAACAGGAGTTATGAGCTTTGCTGAAATGGACGCTATGATGTATAAGATCGAGGGAGAGGATCTCTATCTTATCGGTACATCGGAGCATTCAATGATAGGTAAATATATCGATACTATTGTTCAGGAGGAAACGCTCCCACATACCCTCACAAGCTATTCGCCTTGCTTCCGTAAGGAAAAGGGTGCTCACGGCGTTGAGGAAAGAGGCGTTTACAGAATACATCAGTTTGAAAAGCAGGAGATGATCGTTGTCTGCAAGCCTGAGGACAGTATGATGTGGTTCGATAAGCTCTGGCAGAATACAGTTGATCTTTTCCGTTCAATGGATATTCCTGTAAGAACTATTGAATGCTGTTCGGGAGATCTGGCTGATCTTAAGGTCAAATCCTATGATGTTGAAGCTTGGTCACCGCGTCAGAAGAAATATTTTGAGGTCGGCAGTTGCTCTAACCTTGGCGACGCACAGGCAAGACGTCTTAAGATCCGTGTTAAGGGTAAGGACAGCAAGTATTTTGCACATACTCTTAATAATACGGTAGTAGCTCCGCCGAGAATGCTTATAGCATTTCTTGAAAATCATCTCCAGGCAGACGGAACGGTTACAATTCCTGAGGTTCTCCGTCCTTATATGGGCGGAAAGGAAATCCTTGTACCGAAAAAATCCTGCATAAAGTAAAAAATTCAGCCGCAGCTCTGAGGTCTGCGGCTGTTTGTATTATTATACTAATCTTCAACCAACCTGTAGACAAATATGACAGCTATAATGCAGCAACTCGTTGTCACGCTTCCTTGCCGGGCGACAGCCTGCCTGTGGGCATTTTCCTGGATTGACTGAGTTCTATCTGCCGCCTTTTGTCTACAGAACGATTGAAGATTAGGAATCCGCTGATTAAAGCGAAGCGTTCGTTTCGCCGTTTTGAAAAATTTACGAGCTTACGCCTTTGATGACATTTTGAAAAACGATAGAAACGTATTAATCAGCAGTTCCTTAGATTTATTGTGGGACGGGAAAAGCGTCTTAATACTAAACACCAAAAAATACAGGAAAAAATCTGTGCCGAAATCCAATATATTG